>JAURXE010000728.1 GCA_030654635.1 Pseudomonas sp. | reverse complement strand
ACGGCGGCACCATCGCCGTGCTCTGGGGCGAGTTGGCCGAAGTACTGAATGAGGGCGGTTATCGCTACCTGATGGGCTGCGCCAGCATCCCCATGCAGGACGGTGGCGTGCAAGCCCAGGCGATTATGCAGCGCCTGCGCGAACGTTATCTGTGCCAGGAACACCTGCGCGCCGAACCGAAACACCCGCTGCCAAGCCTGGATTTACCCAGCAATGTGATCGCCGAAATGCCGCCACTGCTCAAGGCTTATATGCGCCTAGGCGCGAAGATTTGCGGCGAGCCATGCTGGGATCAGGACTTCCAAGTGGCCGACGTGTTTATCCTGCTCAAGCGCGATGAACTCTGCCCGCGTTACGCCCGCCACTTCAAGGCGGCGATGTAATGTCCGCGCTGCGGCTCGGCTGGCGCAGCCTGTTGTTAGTGTTCTGGGGGCTGAGCAGTGTGCTGCTGGCCGGCAGCCTGCGTCTGGCCGAGTATTGCGCCAGAGGTGAACTGCCAGGCCTGCGCCAGCAGCTGAGCCAAGTGTGTTTTCGGCTGCTGCGCAGTTGTTTGCCCGTGCAGGTGCAGGTGCACGGCCAGCTGCCGCAGCAAACGGCGTTGTGGGTCAGCAACCATGTGTCCTGGGTCGATATTGCCCTGCTTGGTGCGCTGCAGCCGTTAAGCTTTTTATCCAAGGCCGAAGTCCGTCACTGGCCGCTGGCCGGCTGGCTGGCGGTGCAGGCCGGCACTCTGTTTATTCAGCGGGGCGCCGGTGACAGCGCCAGGATCGGCCAGCAAATAACCAGGCAATTGCAGTCCGGGCGCGCCCTGCTGTTATTCCCCGAAGGCACCACCAGCGACGGCCAGTGCCTGCGCACCTTTCATGGCCAGTTGCTGAGCGGCGTGATTGAACAGCCCATCGCCCTGCAACCAGTGGCGATTCGCTACTGGCGCGACGGTCAGTTGGACACCGCCGCGGCCTTTATTGGCGAGGATGATTTACTCAGCCACCTGCGCCGTTTGCTCGCCGCCCCCGCCGCCCAGGTGCAGATTCATCTGTTGCCGCCGTTGTTCGCCAACCCTGACGAGAACCGCAAACAACTGGCCCGCCGCGCCCAAGCCTGCATCGCCCACTGCCTGGATAATCTGACGGCGCCACAGTCGCCGACCAACGCTGCGACGGACCGCGTGCAGCTTAACTAAACAGCTGATTAGCGCTGCAAAACGGCATTCACCGGGCGATCTATTGGCCCATATCAAGCTCGCGGCAAATCCACCATCTATGCTTAGGAGGTCACGGCTTATCGCCGCCGCTTTGTTTGAAGGAGCGCCCTATGCAGCAGACCTCTTTGCCGGTACCCGTCCAAT
>JAURXE010000723.1 GCA_030654635.1 Pseudomonas sp. | reverse complement strand
CGCCGGAAACCAGCAAGGCCACGAACGGAAACTGCGGCGGCTGCTCTTCGAGCATCGGCGCCAACAAATGCCCTTCCATGTGGTGCACGCCCAGCGCCGGGATATCCCAGGCAAACGCCAGCGCCTGCGCGCAGGAAGCGCCGACCAGTAAAGCGCCGACCAAGCCAGGACCGGCGGTATAGGCGATGGCATCGATCTGCTTGGCCGTGCACTGCGCCTCGCTCAGCACCTCACGAATCAACGGCAGCATGCGTTTAACGTGATCGCGCGAGGCCAACTCGGGAACCACGCCGCCGTAAGCACGGTGTAAATCGATCTGACTAAATAACGCATCCGCCAGCAAGCCGCGCTCGCTGTCGTACAGGGCTACGCCGGTTTCATCGCAGGAAGTCTCTAAGCCCAGCACTAGCATGGGTTTGCGCCTTATCTGATGGGCAAATTTGCAGGCGCGCATAATAAGCGCCGTCCAGCGCACCGACCAGCGCTTTTCGATCAGAGGCTTTGCATTCCTAACGCCGAGGGGTTACCATCCGCAGCCCTTAAAAACCGCGTTCTTCAGTGCTTACTGCCAGGAGAGCGTTCACCACCGGTAAATAGTGAAGGTAAGCCCTCGATGCCAGCCGTCAAAGTTAAAGAGAATGAACCCTTCGACGTAGCTCTGCGTCGTTTCAAGCGTACCTGCGAAAAAGCCGGCGTTATGGCCGAAGTTCGTAGCCGTGAGTTCTACGAGAAACCAACTTCCGAGCGCAAGCGTAAAGCTGCCGCGGCAGTTAAGCGTCACGCAAAGAAAGTGCAGCGCGAACAGCGCCGTCACGAACGTCTGTACTGAGTTCACTGCTACGCCGCTAACGCTACTGCGGTAATGTCCAGCCTCGGCTGGGTGCTACCGCAGTGTTACACCACACTCCGCTTCGCGATTCAGCGAATGGCCGGAGTTTTTTTGTTTTTGCCTGCCCAGCAACCGCCTCACGCAGTAACCTGAACCCTATGGCCGGCCTGATTCCACAATCCTTTATCGACGACCTCCTCAACCGCACCGACATTGTCGACGTGGTGGGCTCGCGTATAAGTTTAAAAAAATCCGGCAAAAACCACAGCGCCTGCTGCCCTTTCCATAAAGAGAAGACCCCATCCTTTAGCGTCAGCCCAGACAAGCAGTTCTACTATTGCTTCGGCTGCGGCGCCGGCGGCAATGCCCTGGGCTTTATCATG
>JAURXE010000237.1 GCA_030654635.1 Pseudomonas sp. | reverse complement strand
ACACCGAGCATTACCCGCTTGGCGTGGCCCGGATACGACTTCTTCATGGTCACGATGGCCATGCGGTACGAGCAACCTTCCGGCGGCAAGTAGAAGTCGGTGATTTCCGGGAACTGCTTTTGCAGAATCGGCACGAACACCTCGTTCAGGGCCACGCCGAGAATCGCCGGCTCGTCCGGTGGCCGACCGGTGTAGGTGCTGTGGTAAATAGGTTTCTGCCGACGGGTAATACGCTCGACGGTAAACACCGGGAAGCTGTCCACCTCGTTGTAGTAGCCGGTGTGATCGCCGTACGGACCTTCGTTGGCCATCTCACCGGGATGAATCACCCCTTCGAGGACGATTTCGGCGCTGGCCGGCACCTGTAAGTCGCTGCCCACCGCCTTGATCAGCTCGGTGCGATGGCCGCGCAGCAAGCCGGCGAAGGCGTATTCGGACAGGGTGTCGGGCACCGGCGTCACCGCGCCGAGAATGGTCGCAGGATCGGCGCCCAAGGCTACCGCCACCGGATACGGGCGATCCGGGTATTTCTGGCACCACTCACGAAAATCCAGGGCGCCGCCACGGTGGCTGAGCCAGCGCATGATCACCTTGTTGCGGCCGATCACCTGCTGGCGATAGATGCCCAGATTCTGCCGCTCTTTGTTCGGGCCCTTGGTGATGGTCAGGCCCCAGGTAATCAGCGGACCAACATCCCCCGGCCAGCAGGTTTGCACCGGCAGCTTGGTCAGGTCGACGTCTTCGCCTTCTTCGATCACTTCTTGGCAAGGCGCGTCCTTGACCACCTTGGGCGCCATGGCCAGCACTTTGCGAAAGATCGGCAGCTTGGACCAGGCGTCTTTAAAGCCCTTGGGTGGCTCCGGCTCTTTCAAAAACGCCAGCAGCTTGCCGATTTCGCGCAGCTCGCTGACTTCTTCCGCGCCCATGCCCAAGGCCACCCGTTTCGGCGTGCCGAACAGATTGCCGAGCACCGGCATGTCGAAGCCCGTGGGGTTTTCAAACAGCAGCGCCGGGCCTTGCTTACGCAGGGTGCGGTCGCAGATTTCGGTCATCTCCAACACGGGAGAAACCGGCGTTTGGATGCGTTTGAGTTCGCCGCGCTGTTCCAGCCCACGGATAAAGTCGCGAAGGTCGCGATACTGCATGCTTGAGCCTCATCTGCGGCAAAACTGTCGAAGCCAAAGTTTAGCGCCGAACTGGGTTATTCAGAAATTTCAATCAATCGCAGACAAACAAAAGCCGGGTTTCCCCGGCCTTTGTTTGTGTCATGCGGCAATTCAAGATCGTAGCGAGCGAAGGTCAGGCATTTTTCACGACGCATCACCTAAGCGCAGTAGATCGTCTTACTTGCGCTTCATCAGCTGGAAGAACTCTTCGTTGGTCTTGGTCGAACGCAACTTGTCCAAGAGGAACTCGATGGCGGCAATTTCGTCCATCGGGTGCAGCAGTTTGCGCAGAATCCACATGCGCGACAGCTCTTCCTCGCCCGTCAGCAACTCTTCACGGCGGGTGCCGGATTTGTTGATATTGATGGCTGGGAACACACGTTTCTCGGAAACACGGCGATCGAGGATCAGCTCCATGTTGCCGGTGCCTTTGAACTCTTCGTAGATCACTTCATCCAACTTCGAGCCGGTTTCGACCAGCGCGGTGGCGATGATGGTCAGCGAGCCGCCTTCTTCGATGTTCCGTGCGGCGCCGAAGAAACGTTTCGGTTTCTCCAGGGCGTGGGCGTCGATACCACCGGTGAGCACCTTGCCGGAGCTTGGAATCACGGTGTTATAGGCGCGGGCCAAACGGGTGATGGAGTCGAGCAGGATGACCACGTCTTTCTTGTGCTCGACCAGGCGCTTGGCCTTCTCGATGACCATCTCGGCCACTTGCACGTGACGGCTTGGTGGCTCGTCGAAAGTCGAGGCGACCACTTCGCCGCGCACCGTGCGCTGCATTTCGGTCACTT
>JAURXE010000698.1 GCA_030654635.1 Pseudomonas sp. | reverse complement strand
TGCCGGATCGGCATTGCTCAGCTGCCAGCCCGATTCGTCGGCGTACACCTGGCTGTTCGCCGGCCACACAACACCCGCAACGGTGGTCTGGGTGGCAAGCTGGCACTGGCGAAATTGCCATTGGCTGGGCTGCAGGCGGGTTTCAATTTCACGTTTGAACTCCACCCAGCCGCCGGCGCCGCAAGGCCAGCCGTCCACTCGCGCATTGTCAGTCAAGCGCAAGCGCGAGAAGTAGTGATGGGGCGGCAGATCGATAGCGTCCACCCGCAACCCGAGCACCTCGATTGGCTGGCTCAGTTCGGCATAGACCAGGCTGTCCAGGCCATGCAGTTGTGGCTGCTCTTGCCAGTCGAGCGGCTCGAGGCTGTCGAGCTTTACCTGGCTGTCGGCCGGGAAACGTAGTTCGCCAAGCTGCAGCTGTTGTTCGAGGCGTGGGTTCAGCGCCTGCCGTTGCGCCTGGGCGGCGGTCGCGTCGCGCTGCTGTTGCCATTTAATCAGCGCGCCCGGCATCAGCAGTACCAGCAGCAACAGGCTGAGGCCGACATAGCTTTTTGGATGACGGCGAAGATGGCGACGCGAACGGCCAAACACCAGCGCCAGCAACATCAGTAGTAAACCGCTGGCGGCCAGCAGGCTCAGCAAGATAAGCAGACCGAGCAGAATAAACAGGTCAGCAGATGGGACGGGAATCATCAGCAGCGCCGTGGCAGGGCAGCGCAGGCATTGCGCCGGACGAACCTAAGCTAATGCCATTGGCGCAACAAGTCTGCCGGGCGCTGGGGGTTTTGTGCGCGAGTGCGGGTTAAACCTTGCGGACGAACTCGGATTTGAGCTTCATGGCGCCGATACCGTCGATTTTGCAGTCGATGTCGTGGTCGCCATCGCACAGGCGGATGTTTTTAACTTTCATGCCGACTTTCACCACCAGGGAAGTGCCTTTGACTTTCAGGTCTTTGATCACGGTGATGGTGTCGCCATCTTGCAGCACGTTGCCGACTGAATCTTTGATCACGCGGGCGTCATCGCTGGCTGCTTCGGTAGCGGCGGTTGCGGACCATTCGTGGGCGCATTCCGGGCAGATCAGCATGGCGCCGTCTTCGTAGGTGAATTCGGAATTGCATTTTGGGCAGGCTGGCAGAGTGCTCACTAAGTGTCCTCGGAGGTTCAGGAAGCTGGAAAGCCGCAGATTATATAAGGTTTTAAAGCCTTTGCGGCGTTGACGGGCTGCGCGGCAATCGCCCGGGTGTCTTTGCGCTGCCGGCGCGGTGAGCTATTGGCTGTTTTCAGCGTCGCGCCGGCACTGCGCTTGTAGCGCGGCCCAGCCCTCGGCGCCGAGGCTTTCGAGCTTTTCGATATTGGCTTCGAAGATGGTCTCGGCTTCGGGGAAGGCTTCGACGGCACGGTCGATGCTGGCTTCGCGAATCAGGTGCAAAGTGGGGTACGGCGAGCGGTTGGTAGCGTTGCTGAGGTCATTGATGTCGGTGTCGGCAAACTGGAACTGCGGGTGAAAGCTGGCGACTTGCAATACGCCTTCCAGGCCCAGCTCTTCGAGCGCCGCGTCGGCCACTTCAAGAAAGTCGTTGAAGTCGAGAAAGTCGTTCAGCACGCCCGGGTGAATCAGCAGCGTGGTGTCGGTTTGTGCCGGCTCGACCTTGGCCAAGTAGTCCAGTTCCTCGCAGAGCGCGGTGAGTAAGCCGGCGGTATCAGTGGCCTCGCACAACACGTAACGGACTTGGCCCTTGACCTGCACCGCCTTGGCGAACGGACAGAGGTTCAGGCCGATGACGGCGCGGTCCACCCAGGCGCGGGTGTGGGCGATGACGTTGCAGGTGCTGCTGCTCATGGGCGGGCTCGGCTTAATGATGAAAGTTGCCCGCGCAATGCAGGTGGGTTGTGCGGCTGCGGCTTATGGCTGCCAGGACTCGACTTTGCCCTTGGCTTCGAGAAAGTCGATGACCTGTTCGGCGCGGCTGAGCTTCAGTGCTTTGATCATGATCATCGCGTCGAGGTAGCAGTGGATAAAGCAGCGCTTGTACAGGTCGCGGTATTCGGGGATCTGCTCATGAATCATCACTACGGTGCCGCAAGCGTGCTGGAACATTTTTTCGGTCAGGTCTTCGTCGTCGATGCCACGAAAATAGGCAGCAATCGCCGGGGCCATCTTGAACAGGTCTTGCTCTTCGATGCCGGGGCTATCGGCGCGGATGGCTTCGGCTTCTTCGAGCGCATCGAGGGCTTCGCGGGCCCAGGCTTTGAGGGTGTTGGGTAGAGCCTGTCGAGCGGTCATAAAGGTCAGCCTGAGTCGGGAGGGCGATAAAAAGGCGGCGATTGTAGCGCCGAACAATGGCGGCGGCACGGCTCGTTGGTCGCCAGGCCACGGGTTCACCTCGGATGCCTGTCAAAAATAAACTACTGCCTGTAATCGAGGGTATTTTATTGGCCCTCTTAAATCATGCGGTTAGCTGTTATGGCTGGCTGTTGAAATGACCGTTTGTAATTTTTATCCGCTCAAAATACGGTATTTGTTTGACATATTTTACGGCTTAGGCAGACTGCGCCACCGTAGTGTCCGGCAAGTGGTGCATGGGTTGAGGTGATTCGCCTTGCTCCTGCATGCGCCCGTCGGGCCCGCGACACTAAAAACAACAATTTTGCCTGTCGTATTGCTCTGCCTCGTGACCTTGCTGGTGCGGGGGGAAGCGCGACTGGCCTGGGCTTCTGGAATCAAACACATGCTGATCTGGTTTGTTGTCGGTTATCTGCTGATTACTGTGGGTATTGGTCTTTACGCGTCGACCCGCGTGCACAACTCCAAGGACTTTGCGGCCGGTGGTCGCAGTATGTCGTTTCCGCTGGTGATGGCCATGGTGTTTGCCACCTGGTTTGGTTCGGAGGCCGTACTGGGCATCCCGGCCACCTTCATTGAGGAAGGCTTCGCCGGCATCGTCGAGGACCCGTTCGGCTCCTTCGGCTGCCTGATGCTGGTGGGTATTTTCTTCGCCCGTAAGCTCTATCGAATGAACCTGCTGACCCTCGGTGACTTCTTCCGCAAGCGCTTCGGGCCGAACGTCGAGCTGATCACTAGCCTGGTGATCATGGCCTCGTACCTGGGCTGGATCGCCGCACAGCTGACCGCCCTCGGTGTGGTCTTCAACGTGTTGTCGGACGGCTCCATCAGCGTGACCCAGGGCATGCTCATGGGCACGGCGATCGTGCTGGTCTACACCCTGTTCGGTGGTATGTGGTCGGTGGCGCTCACCGATACCTTCCAGATGGTGATCATCGTGGTCGGCCTGGGCTACCTGACCTGGCTGATCGGCGACATGGCCGGCGGCCCGCAGAAGGTCCTCACTCAGGCGGCCAGCGAAGGCAAGTTCACCTTTATTCACAGCTTTGACGCCCGCGATATTGTTGCCTTTATCGGTGCGGCGCTGACCATGATGCTCGGCTCGATCCCGCAGCAGGACGTGTATGCACGAGTGATGTCGGCCAAGACCGAGAAGATCGCCTCCCATGCCACCATTGCCGGGGCGATCTTCTACCTGGCCTTCTGCATGCTGCCGATCTTCCTGACCTACGCAGCGTCGATCATCGATCCGGCCATGGTCCAGCACTTCCTGGTAGAAGATGCGCAGATGATCCTGCCGCACCTGATCATGGAGCGGACTCCGGTATTTGCTCAGGTGCTGTTCTTCGGCGCCTTGCTGTCGGCGATCATGTCCACGGCCTCCGGCACCTTGCTGGCGCCGTCGGTGACCTTTACTGAGAACGTGCTCAAGCGCTTCCGTCCGAACATGAGCGACGTCGAGTTTCTCAGGGCCATGCGCTGGACCATCGTCGCTTGCGCGGTGATCACCTGCTCCTTCGCCCTGTACTCCGACGCGAGCATCTACGAGATGGTTGGCGGCGCTTATAAGGTCACCC
>JAURXE010000689.1 GCA_030654635.1 Pseudomonas sp. | reverse complement strand
CCTGCGGATAAATCACATGGGCCGGCATCACTGCGGCCAGTTGTTTACTAAGCAGTTTGAATGGCAACAAGTCGGCCCCACGAATCTCATCGAGGCTGCGCTCATCCACCGGGATGGCCACATGGGAATCGGCCTCAGCCCAACCATGCCCAGGAAAATGCTTACCAGTTGCCGCCATGCCGGCGGCCTGCATGCCGCGAATAAAGGCTCCGGCCAGCAGCGCGGCGCATTGCGGATCGCCATTAAAGGAGCGGCTGCCAACCACCTTGCTGCGCTGGAAATCCAGATCCAGCACCGGCGCAAAACTCAGATCAAGGCCCACCGCCAGCACCTCAGTGGCCATCAACCAGCCGCAGTGCTCGGCCAATTGCTCGGCATCGGCACACTGAGCAATGGCCGCCATCGCCGGCAAACGGATAAAACCCTGGCGCAAACGCTGAACCCGACCGCCCTCTTGGTCGACCGCCAGCAACAAGTCCGGCCGCACGGCACGCACCGCCATGCTCAGCTCGCGAACTTGGCGTGGCGATTCGATATTGCGGGCAAACAGAATCAAGCCACCGACCTGCGGTTGGCGTAGCAAGTGACGGTCCTCGGCGGTGAGCCAAGTGCCGGCAATATCGAGCATCAATGAGCCTTGCATAACAGCTGTAGTCACTTTAAATAACCTGGTCAGTGCAGTCCGCCGTCGCCCATTGAGGGCAGGCGGCTGGATCAATCATCAGCGGGCAATGCAGCGGCACGCGCGCAAACAACTCAATTAAATCGGCATTGCGCAGGCGCACGCAGCCATGGGAAAGCGGTACACCCATAGGTTCGCTGTCAGGGGTGCCGTGTAGATAGATGTAACGGCGAAAGGTGTCGACAGCGCCAAGGCGATTGCGCCCGGGTTCACAGCCGCTGAGCCAGAGTATCCGGGTCAGAATCCAGTCGCGGGCAGGAAACTCGGCCTGCAACTCGGGCGAATACAGCTCGCCGGTCCAGCGCCGGCCACGCAACACCGCGCCACTGGGCAAGCCTGCACCAATCTTCGCCCGCACCTGGTGCAAGCCGCCCGGCGTACAGCCGGAGCCATTTAATTCACCGGCACCATTTAAAGCCGTGGACACAGGCAAGCGCAGCAGCAGTTGGCCGTTGGCGAAGCCATAGAGTTGCTGATCGACGAGAGAGATATGGAGAAAGTCGAGGGTGCGCATGGGCGGCTAGCTTAGCCGATCAGCCTCGCCAAGCCCACCCGTGCGAGTTACTTAGCCGCTTGCGGGGCGGCTTTACTGCGCGGTTTGAGCTGCGCACTGGCCAGCGCTTCATCGGTAACCCCGGTGTCGGCGCGCATGCCGGCGGCCAAGAACGGCACCATCAGGCGCATCACCTGTTCAATCGAGGTATTCACCCCAAAGTCATTCTCGGCAATCGCCCGCAAGGCTTTAATCCCCGACATGCTGAACGCCGCGGCGCCGAGCATAAAGTGCACTCGCCAAAACAGCTCAATCGGCGGAATCCGTGGCGCAGCGTCATTCACCAGCAGCATGTAACGGCGAAACACCTTGCCGTACATATCTTCCAGATAACGCCGCAAGTGCCCCTGGCTCTGGCTGAACGCCAAGCCCAACAAACGCATAAAAATCGACAGGTCATTGCCGCTGCGCGGGTCAACCGCCAGTGACTGCTCAACCAGAATTTCCAGCAACTGCTCAAGCGTCAGCTTGCACTCAGGCTTGGCCTGCCGGCGATCGAGCTCACGCTCCAGGCTCAAGCAAAACGGCCCCAAAAACCGCGAGAACACCGCCTGAATCAGCGCTTTCTTCGAGCCAAAGTGGTAATTGACCGCAGCGAGATTGACCCCAGCTTTACTGGTAATCAGCCGCAGCGAGGTCTCAGAGAAACCCTTTTCAGCAAATAATTGCTCTGCCGCATCGAGAATTCGTTCGACAGTTTCCGACTGGGCCATGCTTGCTCCGCCTAACGCACACTTGTTTAAAACGTATGTTTTAGCATGCTAACCGAATGGCCGCAAACATCCTGCAACATCTGCTGCTAAGACCCCGCCCGTCAGGCTGCAAAGCCAGACGTCGAATGACGCGAGCAGGTTACATAGAGCAACGAAAGGCTTTACAACTTGATTAAGCAGACAAAGATTGCCAAGCGCATTTCACTGTATATAATCACAGCACCTGTATAAACAGACAGACCATCGCCATGATCAAGCTAACGCCACGCCAAACAGAAATTCTCGCCTTCATTAAGCGCTGCCTGGAAGACCACGGTTTTCCGCCGACCCGTGCGGAAATCGCCCAAGAACTCGGCTTCAAATCCCCCAATGCGGCAGAAGAGCATCTCAAAGCGCTGGCCCGCAAAGGCGCGATTGAAATGACCCCAGGCGCCTCACGCGGCATTCGCATCCCGGGTTTTGAGCCGCGCAGCGAAGAAGATGGTCTTCCCATCATCGGCCGAGTGGCTGCCGGTGCGCCCATTCTGGCCCAGCAGCATGTCGAAGAATCCTGCCAGATCAACCCAGGTTTCTTTCACCCACGGGCCGATTATCTGCTGCGCGTGCGCGGCATGAGCATGAAGGATGTCGGGATTTTCGATGGCGACTTGCTGGCGGTACACACCACCCGCGAGGCGCGTAACGGCCAGATTGTGGTGGCCCGCATCGATGATGAGGTCACGGTAAAACGCTTTGAACGCATAGGTTCGAAAGTGCGCTTAATTGCCGAAAACCCAGATTTCGAACCGATAGAAATCGATCTCGAACAACAAGACCTGGTGATTGAAGGTTTAAGCGTCGGCGTAATCCGCCGCTAGAGGAGGCTTTATGCAGTTGCCACAGTCGTTTGATCAGGCGCAATTACCGTTATTTGAAGCTTTTTTGGCGCAATCACTCGCACCAATTTTCACCGATAACACTGAACTGAACTGGACTGAAGAGACGCACCTGGTCAGCGAACTCTCGCTGCGCGGCGCCTCTGGCCACTGCTTAAATTTGCTCGCACCGGTTTTGCGCGACCTGAGCCAAAATCAAGATGCCCGCTGGCTGACCCTCATAGCGCCGCCCAACAGCCTGACCCGTATCTGGTTGCGTGACGCCGGGCTTAACCGCGAACGCATTCTGCTACTGCAGCCCCACGGCCAGCAAAGTGCACGGGACTTGGCCTGTTCGGCCTTGCGCCTGGGCCGCAGCCATACCGTGGTTAGCTGGCTGCAACCGCTGGATCGCCTGACCCAGCAATTACTCGCCAGTGCCGCCCATGCAGGCGACAGCCAAAGCCTGAACATCAACCAACGCTAAGCAGCGCTGGCACAAGCCAGAAACAAACAAGGCACCCGAAGGTGCCTAGATAAGCGTTGTAGCGTCGCGTGGCCATTTAAGAGCCACATCCGGCAAGCACCAGCCTCAGTGCAAAACCTGCGGCGCATCATCGCGCGGCAACTCACCCTCCGCCAGACGCCCCGCCATTTGCACGCCCACACTCAGCATGGCTTTGGCCACTTCTATATGTTGACCATGCAAAAAAGCTTTGGCATCGCCGGAAAACTCCAGAGTGACTAACGCCTGCTCGTCATCCGCGCGACGCAGCGCAATGCGCCCATCCGGCAGCTCGACGATTTCCAGAAATGATGTAGGCATAAACTCTGATCTCCACGTAAGCCGGCCATTGTAACAGCCCGCAGGGCTCAGATCAGCGCCACTCAGCACTCGCTCAAGGACTCGCGAAAGCGCAATGCCAATTCTTTTAGCTGTTGGCGCCAGGCTTCAAGTTGCTCACGCGACAATTCAGGGGCTTCCTCATCCAGACTCACCGCAGAAATCAGCGGCAGGGTTGGATCAATCTTGGCTTTTTTCGGTGCCTGGGGCGGCGTAAACAAATCCGCATAAGCCGCCAGCAATTGCGCCAGCCAAGTCTGCGGATTTATCGCCAACTCAACCAACTCGGCCATTTCCGGACTGGGCGCCGCCGCTAGCACATCCTTATTGAGCAGTAGCTCAACCCGCGGCGCTCTGGCCCCGGCGATGTGATAGAAGCCGGCGATCTCGTGGCAGAGCCCGAGCAAGGCGCCATACAGATGAAACAAACTGCTTTCGCGCTCGGACTGAATCAAGGCTTGGGCATTCAGCGCCCGCCCATCAACGGCCTTCTGCCATGCGGCAAGGGCGAGGCCTGCGTAGTAAATTTTTTGATTAGTGCGGGTATAGAGTTCGTAAGCCATTACAGCAGCCTCAGTATCAGTAACCAGCGTTAAGCCGACATCTACATAGAGTAGATGCCGGTAACGCCATCAACGCTTGTCTTCAACCTTCCAAGCACCGCTGCTGAAGAAGGCGCGCCAGCCCGTTGGCTTGCCTTCGACTTCGGTCTGCACGTATTGCTCACGGGTTTTGCGACTAAAGCGAATAATCGCCGGATTGCCATCCGGGTCTTTTTTCGGCGCATCGCACAGGTAGTGATGCTTAGGGTCGATTTCAGACTTGTGTGGAATGATCTCGATTACCAGCGGCGCACGGGTTTCCCGGTTTTTCGGGAACTGACTCGCCGCTAAGAACATCCCCGCCGCGCCATCACGCAACACGTAGGTGTCATTGACCTTCTCGCATTTGAGTTCCGGCATTTTCACCGGATCCATCTTCGGCGGCGCGGCCTCACCACTTTTCATCAATTTGCGGGTGTTCTTGCACTCGCTGTTGGTGCAACCGAAGAACTTGCCGAAACGGCCGGTTTTCAGCTGCATCTGGCTGCCGCACTTGTCGCAATCCAGGCTCGGACCTTCATAGCCCTTGATCCGGTACTGGCCGTGCTCGATCTCGTAGCCCGTGCAGTCTGGGTTATTGCCACAGATATGCAGTTTGCGTGTCTCATCCAGCAGGTAGGCATCCATTGCCGTGCTGCACTTAGGGCAGCGATGCTTGCCGAGCAACACCAAAGATTCCGACTCGCCCTCGTCGTCGGCGGCAATCTCATCGCCGGCAACCAAATTCAAGGTCTCTTTACAGCGCTCCTTGGGCGGCAAGCTGTAACCGGAGCAACCTAGGAATACGCCGGTGGAGGCGGTACGAATCATCATCGGCCGTGCACAAACGCGGCAGGCGATATCGGTTGGGGTAGGCAAGTTGGCGCGCATGCCGGTATCGCCTTCGGCAGCAACTTCGAGCTTTTTCTTGAAGTCGCCGTAGAACTCATCCAGCACGTTTTTCCAGTCACGTCCGCCCTGGGCGACGTCATCCAGATGCTCTTCCATGCCGGCGGTGAAGCCGTAGTCCATCAGATTGGAGAAACTTTCGCTGAGGCGTTCGGTGACTATGTCGCCCATTTTCTCCGAGTAGAAACGCCGGTTATGCAGCGCGACGTAACCACGTTCTTGAATGGTCGAAATAATCGCTGCGTAAGTCGAAGGACGACCTATACCGCGTTTCTCCATCTCTTTAACCAGACTGGCTTCAGAGAAACGCGCCGGTGGCTTGGTGAAGTGCTGGCAAGGATCGAGTTTGATCAGCTTCAGCGTTTCGCCCTTGAGCATGTCCGGTAGTACATCGTCATCACCAGGCTTGCTGACTTGCGGCAAGGCACGGGTATAACCGTCAAATTTGAGAATGCGGCCCTTGGCGCGCAATTCGAAAGTGCCGGCGGCGACGCTGACGGTAGTCGACAGATATTCGGCGGGCGGCATCTGGCAGGCCACAAACTGGCGCCAGATCAGCTCATACAAACGCTCAGCATCGCGCTCCATGCCGGTTAACTGGGTTGGCTTGAGGTTCACATCGGAAGGACGAATAGCTTCGTGCGCTTCCTGAGCACCGGCTTTGCTCGAATACACCAAGGGCGCAGCCGGCAGGTATTGCTTGCCGAACTCACTCTCGATAAAGCCGCGCACCATCTCCACGGCATCGGCCGAGAGGTTGGTCGAATCGGTACGCATATAGGTGATGTAGCCGGCCTCATACAAGCGCTGCGCCATCATCATGGTCTTCTTCACCCCAAAGCCCAGACGAGTGCTGCCCGCCTGCTGCAGGGTGGAGGTAATAAAAGGCGCGCCGGGCTTGCTGCTGGTGGGCTTGTCTTCGCGCTTGGCGATGCTGTAGCTGGCGGCTTTAAGCTTCTCCAGCGCGGCCATGGCCTGAGCTTCGTTCAGCGGCTTGAAGGCTTCGCCGTTTTCACGGGCCACTTCAAAGCGCACATTGGCACCTTTGACGGTGCCTAGGTCGGCATTAATATCCCAATATTCTTCGGGGTTGAAGGCGCGAATCTCGCGCTCACGCTCAACCACCAACTTGACCGCCACCGACTGCACCCGCCCGGCCGAAAGGCCCCGGGCGATCTTCGCCCACAGCAGCGGCGAGACCATATAGCCCACCACGCGATCGAGAAAACGCCGCGCCTGCTGGGCATTGACTCGATTGATATCGAGCTCGCCCGGCTTGGAAAAGGCTTCCTTGATGGCTTTTTCGGTAATTTCGTTAAACACCACGCGCTTATAGCGACTGTCGTCCCCACCGATTGCTTCACGCAGGTGCCAGGCAATCGCCTCCCCCTCGCGGTCCAAGTCGGTTGCGAGATAGATGGTGTCGGCATCTTTGGCTAAACGCCGCAGTTCTTCGACGACCTTCTCTTTGCCGGGCAGAATCTCGTAATGAGCCTTCCAGCCATGCTCAGGATCGACGCCCATGCGCGCGACCAACTGGCGCTTAGATTTCTCCTTGGCCGTCAGCACCGGCGCGTCAGCAGCGGCCTTACCGCGCTTGACCGGCTCTTTGGCAGCACTGGCCGAACCGCTGGTAGGCAGGTCTCGGATGTGGCCGATACTCGACTTCACCACGTACTGGTTACCCAAATACTTGTTGATGGTCTTGGCCTTGGCCGGGGATTCCACGATTACCAGCGATTTGCCCATGGATCGGAAAGTTCCTGAATTCAGAGAAGAAAAAGCACGAGGCGGCTTATGCGGCACCGCTATATATAGTGGCCATAGAGCTCAGGTCAAGCGCAGTCAATGCGCAGCCTAAGCTTAAGGACTGGAATAGGTCGACTCTTCAGCCGTAATCAAAGCAAAACGCGGAACTCCTTGGCCATCCACCTCAACCACTTCGGTGAACATGCTCAAAGGTCTAACCCAGTGGCCGTAATCGCCATAGAGAGTCTGGTAAACCACCATCCACTCTTCCGTTTCACTGTGCCGAGCCAAGCCAAATACCCGATACTCCGGGCCTTTGTAATGGCGATAAATGCCTGGTTGAATAAACATCGCCACGCTCCTGAAAATAATTAGCCCAGAAAAACAAAAACCGGGGCACATGGCCCCGGCTTTACCCAATCAAACCCTTACAGGCGTTCGAAAACGGTGCTGATGCCTTGGCCAAGGCCAATGCACATGGTGGCTACGCCGAGCGAGCCGCCATTTTGCTTCATCACGTTCAGCAGAGTGCCGGAAATCCGGGCACCTGAACAGCCGAATGGGTGACCGAGGGCGATAGCGCCGCCGTGCA
>JAURXE010000685.1 GCA_030654635.1 Pseudomonas sp. | reverse complement strand
ACCGAGTTTTTTGGCCGATTGCGCGCGGCTGAAAGTTATCGACCACCGCGAGATTCTCGACCCCCAGTATTTGCCGACCTTTTCCTCGCGGGCGATTGAGTCGGCATTGCACAAGATTCCCGGCTTGGCCGAGCATTTTGTCGCCTTCAATGATGATGTCTTGCTGGCGCGCCCGGTGCAGCCTGAGGATTTTTTCGGCCGCTTAGGCTGCATGGTCTACCTGACCGACGAGTTGCTGCCGCTGGCCAGCAGTGCGCAAGGCTTGTCCGGTCATAACGACGCCCTGAATGCGCGCCTTTGGCTGCTCGCTCATCTGGGCGTCTCGAGCATCGATAGGGTCATTGAACACAGCCCCAAGGGCATTCGTAAGAGTTGGATGCAGGCGTTGGAGGCTGAACACCCCGAGTTGTTTCATCAAACCCGCTCCGAGCAAGTGCGCCAACCGGGCGGCCAGAGCATTTTATCCAATCTGTATGGCGACTGGTGCCTGAGCCAAGGCCGTGGTGAGACGCGCTTTAATCAGTGCGAATACCGCTACAGCGACCAGCTTGAGTCTGACCCGAACGCACTGACCGGCCTGCGCGCGGCCTTGGGCGATAAATTGAGTATCTGCATCAACGACACCAGCGATAATCGGCCTGACATTAGCTCGATGCAGCAGCAATACGGGGTTGTCTTGGGGCAGTTATTTAGCCAGCCCAGTGTGTATGAGCGCAGTGTTTGAGGTGCTGCTGGGCTGGCTTGGATTAGCGTTGTCCGATAACCGCCGACCTTGCAGTCGGCGGTTATCTAATCCTTGCAGTCTGTCGCAGAGTCCGGTGGGCGAGTAAATATTGCCCACCCTACGCCGCGCTTAAGTCTGCGTAGGGCAGGAGTTAATGCTTATGCAGGGCGTTCAGTGCGCTGCGAGAAAAAAATCCAAGCAAAGAACAGCATAAAAGCTAAATCGTTCAGGCCATAGATGCTGAAAAAAACGCCGGCAAAAATGTCGTTGGCATACAGGGCGGCAATACTGTTTTGTCCCAGCCACAGCGCCCAGGCCAGCACATAGACCAGCTTCTCAATCGCAAAGGCACCGGCCAGCCACTTAATATTGCCGGTGCTGAACGCTGCGCCGAGATAGGCCAGCCCCCAGACCATAATCATCAGCAGGCCAAAGTTAGACATGACCACGGGGTCGGCATTGTTGATCGCGACGTTGCTGAACCCACAAGAGAAAATCAGTACGCCGCCGATATTCATAATGGCGGCGGCGATAAGTCCATTCTTGATCAATTTACTGTCCATGCTTTCCCTCCAGGATATCTTCTGCGAGGTAAAAAAGGCGACTGAGATATTTTAGTGACGGAGTCTGTTCACAGCCATTAGTGACCCTTAACTAACTCGTGAGAGCCGGTTGTCGAATGGCGATGCTGCTGAGCATGAGCGACATCGACGGGTCAAAGAGCCATCGAATGGCTGAACACGCGCCGTGCAGTGTTGTCGACACCTAGCCTGTATAGCCATTAAAAAACCGACTAAGTCGGGTTTTTAATGGCTATGTGCCAGTTATGTGTTGCACACAGCTTTTGTAGGGGGGTAGGCGCGAACCATGGCCTGCCAACAACGCAAAACCCGGCCACGCCGTAACTCACCCTACGAATTACCGCGCACTAGGCATCGCCTAACCGACCCGCACGCTTCAACACATAGCTGGGGCAGAGCCTTTTTAACGGGTCGAGAACCGAGCTGTCAGCTAGCCCTCTACCTCGTCCCAGCCGCCGAGTTCTTTCCAGCGATTGACGATGCCGCAGAACAGCTCGGCGGTTTTCTCGGTGTCGTAGCGGGCCGAGTGCGCTTCACGGCCGTCAAAGTCCATGCCGGCCACATTGCAGGCTTTGGCCAGTACGGTTTGACCGTAGGCGAGGCCGGCGAGGGTGGCAGTGTCGAAGCTGGAGAAGGGGTGGAACGGATTGCGCTTCATGTCATTACGCGCCACGGCCGCGTTGACGAAGCCCAGGTCGAAGCTGCTGTTGTGCCCGACCAGAATCGCCCGTTTGCAGCCGTTAGCCTTGAGGGCTTTGCGGATGCCTTTGAAGATGTCATTGAGCGCGGCTTCTTCACTCACCGCCATGCGCAGCGGGTGATCAAGCTTGATGCCGGTGAAGTCCAGTGCGGCTTGTTCGATATTGGCGCCGGCAAACGGCTCCACTCGAAAGAAGTAGGTGTGATCGGGATACAGCATGCCTTGTTCGTCCATGCCGATAGTGACTGCGGCGATTTCCAGCAAGGCATCGGTGGCACAGTTAAAGCCACCGGTTTCGACGTCGACGACTACCGGCAGATAGCCGCGAAAACGTTCCGACATAGGGTGACGAGTACCGCCGCCCTGATAGCCTTCCTGTTCGTCGTCGTAATGTTCTTCGCTCACGGGCGATTCTCCAGCAAACGCCAGTGCAGGGGTTCACCTGCACGCAGCGGAATAACGGTTTGCTCGCCAAATGGCAGGCTGGCCGGGGCAGTCCAGGTTTCACGGACCAGCGTAATGGTGTCGGTGTTGCGTGGCAGGCCGTAAAAATCCGGGCCGTTGAGGCTGGCAAAGGCTTCCAACTTGTCTAGCGCGTTACGTTGCGCAAAGGCCTCGGCGTACAGCTCAATCGCCGCATAGCTGCTGTAGCAACCGGCGCAGCCACAGGCGGCTTCCTTGGCGTGCTGGGCGTGGGGAGCCGAGTCGGTGCCGAGGAAGAACTTCGGCTGGCCGCTGGTGGCGGCCTCCAGCAAGGCTTCCTGGTGGCTGTTGCGTTTGAGAATCGGCAGGCAATAGAGGTGCGGACGGATGCCGCCCACCAGCATGTGATTGCGGTTATAGAGCAGGTGGTGGGCGGTAATGGTGGCCGCCACATTGCTTGAGGCGCCTTGAACGAACTGCACCGCATCGCGGGTGGTGATGTGTTCCAGCACCACTTTCAGGCTCGGGCAGCGCTCGACGATGCGTGTTAAGTGCTCGTCGATAAAAGCTTTTTCGCGGTCGAACACGTCGATCTCGCTGCGGGTGACTTCACCGTGCAGCAACAGCGGCAAGCCGACTTCGGCCATGGTCTCGAAAACCCCGAACAGCTTGTCGATGCTGGTTACGCCAGAATCCGAGTTGGTGGTGGCACCTGCCGGATACAGCTTGGCGGCATGCACGAAACCACAGGCCTGGGCGGCGCGAATATCCTCGCTGCTGGTACGGTCGGTGAGGTAGAGCACCATCAAGGGTTCGAAGTGGCTGCCCGCCGGGCGCGCGGCAAGGATTCGTTGACGGTACGCATCGGCTTCAACGGCGTTACGTACCGGCGGCAGCAGGTTGGGCATGATTATGGCGCGGCCAAAGGTGCGCGCGACATCAGCCACGGTGTGCGTGAGGA
>JAURXE010000684.1 GCA_030654635.1 Pseudomonas sp. | reverse complement strand
GCCTCACGCATAAAGTGCTGGTCTTGGCTGCGGTCGATGATGGTTGGTTTACGCATAAGATGATCCGCTAACGCTACTGGGAAACTGTCCGGCATTGATAAAAGCTATGTGCCCGCCCACCAAATTCGTAGGCTGTACTCGCCGAAGGCAGTACGCCATTGTTGGATGGGTAAGCGCCGGCTGGCGGACTGTTCGCTGCGCTACCGAGTCCGCCCTACGGTCTTTTCTGCGCTACTGACCGGGGGTTTCTGCAACAATCAGCACCAACCTCTGCACAATCATCCTCACCAGGACTTCTTATGACCCAGCCCACTGCCTTGATTACCGGTTGTTCCAGCGGCATCGGCCGCGCCCTTGCCAACGTTTTCAAGGCCGCCGGTTATCAGGTCTGGGCCACCGCGCGTAAAGCCGAGGACATTGAGGCGCTGAACGCCGCCGGTTTTATCGGCGTGGCCCTCGACGTCAACGACAGCCTGGCCGTCAGCCAATTGGCCATGCGCCTGCAACTCGAAGCCGGGCGCCTGGATGTGCTGATCAACAACGCCGGCTACGGCGCCATGGGACCGCTGCTGGATGGCGGCGTCGAAGCCTTGCGTCGCCAGTTCGAGACCAACGTGTTCGCCGTAATCGACGTCACCCGCGCACTGTTCCCGCTGCTGCGCAGCAGCCGTGGTTTGGTGATCAATATCGGCAGCGTCTCCGGCGTACTGGTCACCCCGTTCGCCGGCGCCTACTGCGCCTCCAAAGCTGCTGTGCATGCACTGTCCGACGCCTTGCGCATGGAGCTGGCGCCCTTCGCCATCGAGGTGATGGAAATCCAGCCGGGCGCGATAGCCTCAAGTTTTGGCGCCAACGCCAGCCAGCAGGCCGAACAACTGATCGATGAAGCCTCGCCCTGGTGGCCGATCCGCGACGGCATCCGCGCCCGCGCCAACGCCTCCCAAGACCACCCTACCCCCGCCGAGCACTTTGCCCGCCAGGTACTGGCCGCAGTACAAAGCAAAAAACGCCCGGGCCTGGTGCGCATCGGCAACGGCAGCCGTATTTTGCCGCTGATGGCCGCTCTGATCCCCAAGCGCCTGCTGCAATCCGTACTGAAAAAACGCTTCGGCCTCAATCGCAGCCTGTAGGAGCACACCTGATGAGCGAGCCAGCCACACCCAACAGCGTTCCCGTTAGCCGCCTGGCCTTGAGCGGCATCGGTGCAGTCATCGTGCTCAACCTGCTGCTGCGCACCTTCAGCAAACTCGGCGGCGTACTGACCACCCTGCTGATCGCCGCCACAGTCGCCGGCGGCATGGCCCTGTGGTTTTTCATCCAGCAGCGCCGTAGGCCGATGCCCGGCGAGCGGTGGCGCCTGCTCGGCGTCTACGGCGGTGTGCTGGCCTTGCTGTATCTGGGTTTGCTGGCGCTGATGGCGTTTAAAGACGATCCCAGCCCCATGGGCCTGGTGATCTTCGGCCTGCATTACTTTTGCTATCCGCTGCTGGCCTGGCTGGCGTTGGCCGGGCGCCTTGGTGGGCGCAGATCGTAGGGCTGCGGCAACACACAGGCGTTGATTGGATACGAGCCACAACAAGCTGAGCTAGATGATGCGGGCTTCACTCGCATTACAAGGCTGAGGCATCAAGCAACGTGCTTGCCCGGTAAATGCTCTTTGATATAACCACCGACCGCTTTAATACCGCGACGAGCATCAACGTACAAAGCACCTAGGTGAAAATCAAACATAACCCAAGGTACTAAGTCGGGGGGAACCCCCTCAGTTGCCGCATCCTCTATTAAACGTTGCATAAGCCGATGTGTTTCGTGGTCGTATTTCGGATGAAGGGTACTGCCGAGTTCATCTAACGCGTATTTGCGGGCTTTTTGCCACAGTATTGCCACTTCATCATCATCCAGACCTGCGCTCGCTGCCAAGATATGTAATTCGTCAGGCGCATACATGACGTTTTCCTCACTAGCAATTATTTAACCGCGCCACACCACGTCAGGCCGGAACCGACTTATATCCAACATCACGAGTATCTCTTTAAACTCGCGAGCACTATGCCCCGGACTATCAACAGCCCAAAAAACCGCCGGCAACCACTGGCGAGCGAGCATGTAAATAGCGCGGCGCGGCGCATCTTTATATATATTCCCTGGTAATAAAATCAGCAGTAAACAGCATATAAATCCCTCCCTTAACTGCTAGCTAATTAAGTACAACAATACAGCCCACACGTCACATATTAAAAAAGCATAACCATGCAGAGTGAACTACCACAATGAACCATCGCCAATAAATCGCCCATACAGCAGGCCACGCACGGCGATGTGGTAAATGCAAAAGCAACAAAATAAAATGATCAAAAGGGCTGGCGCTCATCCCAGGTAAAATCGGTAAACGCATGGCTCTGCCCTGATGAGCAATGCGGCGTGCGCCAAACCAGCCCAGCCACGGCCACCCCGCCCAGACGCCCCATCCAATGCCACGTACAATCGCCCCCTTGAAGCAAAGCCTTGGGGTTGCAGTGGTGGAGTTACAGCAGGGTTTTGTCCTGACCCGGCATTGGCGGGACACGCCGGCGGGGACGCAGATCGAGTTTTGGCTGGCGACCGATAATGGGCCGCGGCATATCCGCCTGCCCGCACAACCCTCGGTGGCCTTTATTCCGGCGGCGCAGCAAGCCCAGGCGGAAGCCTTGCTGGTCGATGAGCTGGGCGTGGAACTGCGCCCACTAGGGCTGCGCGACTTTCATCAGCGGCCGGTGCTGGGCCTCTATTGTCAGCAACACCGACAGTTGATCGACCTGGACAAACGCCTGCGCCGCGCCGGCGTGGATGTCTATGAAGCCGATATTCGCCCGCCCGAGCGCTACCTGATGGAGCGGTTTATTACCGCGCCGGTGAGTTTTACCGGCACCCCGGATGCCAACAACCTGCTGTTGGACGCGCAGATCAAACCGGCGCCGGACTATCGACCGCAGCTCAAGCTGGCCTCTCTGGACATCGAAACCAACGCCTTTGGCGAGCTGTATTCCATCGCCATCGAAGGCTGCGGCCAGCGCCAGGTGTATATGCTCGGGCGCAGCGACGGCCAGGAGGCAGTCGAGAATTTCCAGCTGGAATACTGCGACAGTCGCGGCCAGTTGCTGGTCAAGCTCAATCAGTGGCTGGCCAGCCATGACCCGGATGCGATCATCGGCTGGAACCTGGTGCAGTTCGACCTGCGCGTGCTGCACGAACATGCACGGCGGCTGGCCATCCCCTTGCGCCTGGGCCGTGATGGCGAGGAGATGCAGTGGCGCGAGCATGGCACCCGCAAGAATCATTACTTCGCGTCTGCCGCAGGGCGCTTGTTGATCGATGGCATCGAGGCGCTGCGCGAAGCGACTTGGAGCTTCCCCTCGTTCAGCCTGGAAAACGTCGCCCAGAACCTGCTCG
>JAURXE010000678.1 GCA_030654635.1 Pseudomonas sp. | reverse complement strand
CTGGCGGCGGCAGTAATATGGGGTAGAGCGACAGTACCAGCATCAGTGCCATCAAATAGTTGAACTGCCGCAGCCTGCGCGGGTTTTGCAAGGCCCGGCGCAGCAGGCTGCCGGCCAGAATCCACAGCGAGCAGGTGGGGTAGTTGATCAGCGCAAACAGGCCGGCGATCAACAGAATCTGCGTGGCTATGGGTTGCGCCGGGGCATAGGTGCTGATGGCGGCGATGGACATGATCCAGGCCTTGGGATTGACCCACTGAAAGGCTGCGGCCTGGATAAAACTCATCGGTGAGCCGCTTGTCTCACCGTTTGCTTGGGGCGCGCCGGCGGTGGCGATTTTCCAGCTCAGGTACAGCAAGTAGGCGGCGCCGCCGTAGCGCAGCAGGTTGTAGAGCGGCGGAAAGAGTTTTAATAACTCGCCGAGACCAAAGCCGATGGCGCTGACCATCAGCAGCATCCCCAGGCTGATGCCGAGCAAATGCGGCAGGCTGCGGCGCAGGCCGAAGTTAATTCCGCTGGCCAGCAGCATCATGTTATTGGGTCCCGGTGTCACCGAGGTAACAAAGGCAAAGGCGATAAAGGCCAGCAGTAGTTCAGTCGTCATAGCGGTCGCTCCAGCAGTGGCTTGTAGCAGACCGTTGAAAAACTACTGCGCTCGGTCATGCCGCGTTGAAATCAGCCTCAAAATGCTCATTTACGACCAGTAAATTGCGCTTTTTCGGCTGATTTCGCCTTGCCTGACCTTCGCTCGCTACCTTTTTCAACGGCCTGTTAGGCTATGCGGGAAGCGCTAAAGCGTCGCGGTACAGCGACTGAGTTGATCGCCCGTACAGTTTTTTACGTCGGCAACTGCAGCCGTACACTTGCTGCGCTGGCTACTCGTCAGCGGCCGTGGGTTGGCGGGTTTTGCCCAACGCTTGATTGACCGCCAACCAGCCATTCACCGCCGCTTCACCGGCGTCGGTAAAAATACGCTGCAGCAGCTTGGCTTGTTCGCGGCGCAGCGCTTGTTCGAGCTTGGCGCCCTCGCGGGTTAAGCCGAGCAGGCGTTTGCGTTTGTCATCGGCGGCCGGTTGGCTTTCGACCAACTGCATTTCCATCAGCTGGCGCAGCGGGATATTCAGCGCCTGTTTGCTCACGCCCAGGGCGGCCAGCAGTTCCTTCATGCTCAGGCCCGGATAGCAGGCGATAAAGAACAGAATGCGGTGGTGCACCCGGCTTAAACCACGGCGCGCCAGCATCTCGTCGGGCTTGGCGGTAAATGCTTGGTAACCGAAGAAGAAGGCTTCCATGGCGGCCTGCTGAGTGGCGGTGCTTTTCAGGTCAAGCATGTTGACGTATCTACTGTGGCTGGAGTAATTTCGGTCAATCAGTTTGACTTAATTTATTGCGTCTTTGCCACCGGTGATTTGTATGGCCTTCTCCGAACGTGTTTCCCGCCTGAAAAGCTCTTTGATCCGTGAAATTCTGGCCGCCGCCCAGCGCCCGGAAGTGATGTCGTTCGCTGGCGGCTTGCCGGCCGAGGCCATGCTGCCGAAAGTTGAGTGGGCGGAGATGCCCGCCAGCATGGGCCAATACGGCATGAGCGAAGGCGAGCCGGCGCTGCGTGAGGCGATTGCCGCCGAGGCCCGCGCCTTGGGCGTGCCCTGCGATGCCAACCAGGTATTGATCGTCAGCGGTTCGCAGCAAACCCTGGATTTGGCCGCCAAGCTGTTTATCGATCCGGGCACCGAAGTGCTGCTCGAAGCACCTACCTATTTGGCGGCGCTACAGGCCTTCCAGTTGTTTGGCGCCGACTGCATCACCGTTGCCCAAGAGGCCGATGGCCCGGAACTGGGCGAGTTGCGCGCGCGGCTGGAGCAGCACAAACCGGCCTTTGCCTATCTGATTCCAACCTTCCAGAACCCCTCGGCGGTGCGTTACAGCGAGGCTAAGCGCGATGCAGTCGCAGCGCTGTTGGACGAGTTCAACGTCACCCTGATCGAAGACGAGCCGTACCGTGAACTGGTGTTCGATGCAGGCAGCGCCACCCCGATTGTCAGCCGGCTGAAAAGCGCCAGCTGGATCTACACCGGTACCGTCTCCAAGACCCTGTTGCCAGGCCTGCGAGTCGGTTTTTTGATCGCCACCCCGGACCTCTATCCGCACTTGCTGCGCTTGAAGCAATCGGCAGATTTGCACACCAATCGCATCGGCCAATGGCAGGCCCTGCAATGGCTGGGCAGCGAGAAATACCGGGGTCATCTGGCCGAGTTGCGCGATTTTTACCGGCTGCGCCGCGACGCTATGCAAACGGCCTTGCTGGAGCATTTTGCCGAGCTTGCAGAGTGGCAAATTCCGCAAGGCGGGCTGTTCTTTTGGCTTACCTTGAAGCAGCCGCTGGACACCCGCACATTGCTCAAACCGGCCCTGGCGCAAAACGTGGCCTTTATGCCGGGCGAGCCGTTTTTTGTCGATCCGGACCAGCATCCTGGTTATTTGCGACTTAACTTCAGCCACGTCGCACCAGAACGCCTGAACGAAGGTCTTAAACGGCTGGCCGCGGTTATCAAGCAGGCCCAGGCCGATACTGCGACTTGATTCATTCCACCCGATTAAGGAGGCTGTTATGTACAAGGTTTACGGCGATTACCGTTCGGGCAACTGCTACAAGATCAAACTGATGCTGGAGTTGCTCGGTATTGAGTATCAGTGGATCGCCACGGATATCCTCAAAGGCGATACCCAGAGCGAAGCTTTCCTGGCCAAAAACCCGAATGGCAAGATACCGGTGCTGGAATTGGATGACGGCACGTGCCTGTGGGAGTCCAATGCTATTTTGAATTTCCTCGCAGACGGCACGGCATTCTTGCCCAATGAGCCCCGGCTGCGCACTCAGGTGTTGCAGTGGCAGTTTTTCGAGCAGTACAGCCACGAGCCCTATGTGGCGGTGGCACGTTTTATCCAGCTGTACCAAGGCCTGCCGGCCGAGCGCCAGAAGGAGTACGAGGAGTGCCATGTGCGCGGCTACAAGGCCTTCAAGGTCATGGAGCAGCAACTGACTCGCACGCCTTACCTGGTCGGTGAGCATTACTCGATTGCCGACATCACTCTTTATGCCTACACCCATGTGGCCGACGAGGGCGGCTTTGATTTGACTGACTACCCGGCGATTCGCGCCTGGCTGGCGCGGGTGGCCAGTCATCCAAGGCATGTGCCGATGCTTGGCTAAACACCGAGCTACGCCAATACTAAAAACCGGCCTTTCAGCCCCTGTGAAAACTACTGCGCTCGGTTATGCGGCGTTAAAAACAGGCTCAAAATGCTCATTTACA
>JAURXE010000669.1 GCA_030654635.1 Pseudomonas sp. | reverse complement strand
AAGCGCTCGATGGTGGCTTGACCGGCCACCGCCGCAGGGCCGAACTGGGCCATAAAGTAGGTGACAAAGGCCGCGCCAAAGGGCGTGGCCAGGTTGGCCAGAATCGACGGCCCGGCCACGCGACAGAGGGCCGCGCTGTCGCCGGCCAGCGCGTCCAGTTCAAAGCGCCCCAGCAGTTGGTGTGCACGCAACACGCCATATAACCCCATCAACAGCATGCACACGCGCGCGATGACGGCGGCAATTGCGGCGCCTTCCAGGTTTAACTGCAGGCCGAAGATCAGCAGCGGGTCTAGCACGGCGGTCACCAGGGCGCCGATCAAGGTCACCTTCATGGCCAGCTTGGCATCGCCCACCGAGCGCAATAGCGCGGCACAGCCCATGCTCAGGCCCAGCAGCGGGACCGAGGCGAGGCTAATCTGCAAATAGCGGTAAGCCTGGTCATGGGTTTTACCCGTGGCGCCCAGCAGGTCGAGAATCGGGCCGAGCCAGGCATAACTGAATGCGGCGACTAGGACGCAGGCGGCGGCCATCAGCAGCAGGCTGGCGCTGCCAAGGCGACGGGCCTGAGCGATTTGTCCGGCGCCAATGGCTCTGGACACTACCGCCGAAATGCCGACCATCAGGCCGATGCAAAACGACAGCTGAAAAAAACCCACCACCCCGGCAAAACCCACCGCGGCCGCCACGGCTTGCTGGCCGAGCAGCGAGATATAGAACAGGTTAATCAGGTCGACCAGAAAAATTGCAATCAAACCTACGGCGCCGGTGCTCGACATCACCACCACATGCCGCAGCAAGGAGCCGCTGACAAAGCGGGGAGTGACGCCGGCCGGCTTGGCAGTGGTGGTTTGTCTATCGGTCATGGCGGCTCGTTGCAGCGTGGTGGTGGGGGGGGCTATCTGCAGATTTGGTGCGTGGCAGCTTAACCCAGGCGTCGGCTATGGATGCTGCTGGGCGGCTGTTGCGGATTTTGCCAAGGCTATCACTTAGCTCGTAAGGCAAAGTGCCAGCATCTGTGCGAATATCGGCGCAGACAGGGCTGTTACATCCGAAACGCGCGGACGCTTGGTGCTTTTGCAACGTTGGTTGCTCTGGAGTCTTGATGTACAAACTGTGTTTTTACGTACCCGATAGCCATGTTGAGCAGGTTAAACAGGCGGTGTTCGCTGCCGGTGCCGGGCGCATCGGGGCTTACGATCATTGCTGCTGGCAGGTGCTGGGCCAGGGGCAGTTTCTCCCCTTGGCCGGCAGCCAGGCGTTTATTGGCCAGCCGGGGCAGCTTGAGCAGGTTGCCGAGTGGAAGGTTGATCTGGTGGTCGCCGATGAGCTGATCCACGCGGCGGTCAAGGCCTTACGCCTAAGCCATCCTTACGAAACGCCGGCCTTCGAGGTCTGGCGGCTGTCGGATTTGCAGCTATAAAACAGCAAAAAGGCGCCTCGGCGCCTTTTTGCTGTCTGGCTCAGGGCCTGATTTCGATCAGGGTGCCGTCTTTGACCAGGCCCCAGAGTTCTCGGATGTCGGTGTTTTTCATCGCAACACAACCGTTGGTCCAGTCGAGGGTGGTGAAGTACCACTCGGGGTATTCCTCATCGACCGGCGTGCCGTGAATCATGATCATGCCGCCCGGTGCCAGGCCTTGCTTGAGGGCCAGGGCCTTGTCGCGGCTGTTGGGGTAGGAGATGTGCAGGGACAGGTTGTAATTGTCGCTGGTTTTACGCCAGTCGATCCAATAGAAACCTTCTGGAGTGCGCTGGTCGCCTTCGCGCAGTTTCGGGCCCTTGGGTTGTTTGCCCAGGGAAATACGGTAGGTCTTGAGGGTTTTACCGCGGCTGATCAGTTGCAACTGATGGGCGGACTTGAGCACCAGCACCTTGTCGATGTGCTGTGCGATCGGCGTCGGGCTGCTGGCGTTGGAAAACGTGGCAAAGGACAGGCAAAGTAAGGCTAACAACCAACGCATTGGAGCAGTTTCCTGGGGGTTGACGACGCTGGGCCGCTCAAGTTTTTTTATAATGCGCACGCAAGGCCGCAAGTGGCTCGTTGCGTACCGGGAACAGTTGCTGTGGCCGGTCAGCGAAGTAGCATTCTAAAGTACGGCCGATCGTCGGGAAAGCCAGCTCTGACCAGGGGATGTCCTGTTCAGAGAAAAGTTGCACTTCCAAGCTTTCTTCCCCAGCGGCAAAATCCAGATCGACTAATTCTGCGCGAAACAGCATATAGACCTGATTGATATGCGGCAGATCGAACAGCGTATAGAGGCTCAGGCCCTGAACGCGGGCGCAGGCTTCCTCCAGCGTTTCGCGGGCTGCGGCTTGCTCCAGGGTCTCGCCGTTTTCCATAAAGCCGGCCGGCAGCGTCCAAAAGCCACGGCGCGGCTCAATCGCCCGGCGGCACAGCAGCACTTGCTCGCCCCACACCGGTAGGCAACCGGCGATAATCCGCGGATTTTGGTAATGGATGGTCTGGCACTGCGGGCACACGAAGCGCAGGCGGTTGTCGCCGACGGGAATCTGTTGGGCGACCGGGTTGCCACACTGGCTGCAAAATTTCATCGGGGCTCCATGGCTGTTCGGCGGGTGAGCACGGTCAAATAGAGGGCCACACACTTAAGCGCAGGCTTAGGATTTGTGGGCTTGGGCAGCGTGGCGCTTCATGCCATGATGCCAGAGATAAACCAAGATCGAGAACCACTCATGCTGGATGACTTGCTGCGGCGCATGCAGGGCTATAGCCCGTTCAACTTGCCCATCGACGAGCGTTTGCCGCAAGCGGCGGTGCTGCTGCCGATTACCCGCAATGCCGAGCCTTGTTTGGTGCTGACCCTGCGTGCCAGCGGCTTGTCGACCCATGGTGGCGAGGTGGCATTTCCCGGCGGTCGGCGCGACCCGGAGGACACCGATTTAATCTGCACCGCATTGCGTGAGGCCGAAGAAGAAATCGGCTTGCCGGCCGGCTTGGTGGAGGTGCTGGGGCCGCTCAGCACATTGGTCTCGCGCCATGGCATTCAGGTCACGCCCTATGTCGGTTTGGTGCCCGATTATGTGGAGTACCAGGCCAATGACGCGGAAATTGCCTCGGTGTTTATGGTGCCCTTGGCGTACTTTCGCGATGATCCGCGAGAGATGACCCATCGCATCGATTATCTGGGCAAGAGCTGGTACGTGCCGAGTTACCAGTATGGTGAATATAAAATCTGGGGATTAACGGCGATCATGGTGGTCGAGTTGGTCAACCTGCTTTACGACGCCGGAATCGAGCTGCATCGACCCTCGGCATCCTTTACCCACCTGAGCTAAACATTCATCTTGAGGGCGAATTTATGAAATACCGTCTGGGCGATTCACGGGTCGAGTCACACCCCGAGAGCTGGGTGGCGCCGAATGCGGTGTTGGTCGGCAAGGTTAAGCTTGAGGCCGGCGCCAGCGTTTGGTTTAACACTGTGCTGCGCGGCGACAACGAGCTGATCCATATTGGCGAGAACAGCAACGTGCAAGACGGCACCGTGATGCACACCGACATGGGTTATCCGTTGTCGATCGGCAAGGGCGTGACCATCGGTCATAACGTCATGCTGCATGGCTGCACGGTTGGTGATTACAGCCTGATCGGCATCAATGCGGTGGTGCTGAACGGCGCCAAGATCGGCAAAAACTGCCTGATCGGCGCCAATGCACTGATCCCCGAAGGCAAGGTGATTCCCGATGGCAGCCTGGTGATGGGCTCGCCGGGCAAGGTGGTGCGCGAGCTGACCGAGCAGCAGATCAAAATGCTCGAGGCCAGCGCCGCCCATTACGTGCATAACGCCCAGCGCTATGCACGCGACTTGCAGGAACAAACCGATTAATGCCGGTTGAATCTCAATGACTGCACGCAAAACTGAAAAGCCGCTGGCCTCGCCCTGCATCAATGTCTGCGCGCTGGATGACGCGGATATTTGCATCGGCTGCCAGCGCAGCGCTGCGGAAATTACCCGCTGGGGGCGCATGGACAATGCCGAGCGCCGCCAAGTGCTGGTCCGTTGCGTTGAGCGTACCCGCGCCAACGGCCAATTTTTGAGCCGGCCGGCTTAAACTTTTTCTGCCTTGCAGAGCTGCGCAAACGCCGCAGCTCTTATCTTTTGAGGAAGCATCATGCCCCGTATTGGCACGCCGCTGTCAGCCAGCGCCATCCGTGTTTTGCTCTGTGGTTCGGGCGAGCTGGGTAAGGAGTTGGTGATCGAGTTGCAACGCTTGGGCGTTGAGGTGATTGCCGTGGATCGCTACGCCGATGCGCCGGCCATGCAGGTTGCCCATCGCCATCATGTGATCAATATGCTCGATGGTCCGGCGTTGCGGGCGGTGATTGAGGCCGAGCAGCCGCATTACATAGTCCCGGAAATCGAGGCCATCGCCACCGCCACCCTGGTTGAGCTGGAAGCCGAAGGCTTTACTGTGATTCCCAGTGCGCGGGCGGCGCAGCTAACCATGAATCGTGAAGGTATTCGCCGGCTGGCCGCTGAAGAGCTGGGCCTGCCGACCTCGCCCTATGAGTTTGCCGATACCCTTGAGGTCTATCAGGCTGCGGTGGCGCGCATAGGTTATCCGTGCGTGGTTAAACCGATCATGAGTTCCTCGGGCAAAGGCCAGTCGCTGCTGAAAAGCGCCGCCGATCTGCAAACCGCCTGGGATTACGCCCAGGAAGGCGGACGAGCCGGCAAGGGGCGGGTGATAGTCGAGGGCTTTATCGACTTTGACTACGAAATCACCTTGCTCACCGTACGCCACGCCACGGGCACCACCTTCTGTGCGCCGGTCGGTCATCGACAAGTGAAGGGCGACTATCACGAATCCTGGCAGCCGCAGGCGATGAGCCCGGCAGCGTTGGCGGAATCCGAGTGGGTGGCGTTGGCGGTCACCGAGGCGCTGGGCGGCCGTGGCTTGTTTGGGGTGGAGCTGTTTGTTAAGGGCGATCAGGTGTGGTTCAGCGAAGTCTCGCCGCGCCCCCACGACACTGGTTTGGTCACCCTGATTTCCCAGGATTTGTCCGAGTTTGCCCTGCATGCACGGGCGATTCTGGGCTTGCCGATTCCACTGATTCGCCAGTTGGGCGCTTCGGCATCGGCGGTGATTCTGGTGGAGGGCGAGTCCAGCCAAGTCAGCTTCGGTAATTTGGCTGCGGCCTTGAGCGAGCCGGACACGGCGTTGCGTTTATTCGGCAAGCCGCAGGTGTCTGGCCAGCGGCGCATGGGCGTGGCGCTGGCGCGGGATGAGTCGATTGAGCAGGCGCGAGCCAAGGCAGTACGGGCCGCGCAGGCGGTTAGCGTCACGCTGTGATGCGCCTGCGGGTTGGTGCCTGGTGGCTGCTGGCATTGCTGTTGCTGCCTTTGCTGGTGCCGCAGGCATTGCGCACGCGGCGTCGGGCCTTGCGTTTAGCGCCCGCCGCCGGCCCGCAGCAAGGCGTGGCTGGCGCTGAGTTTGCCGGGCCGGCGCTGCGCGTCGTGTTGTTGGGCGAATCGACCGTGGCCGGGGTGGGCGTGGCGTGCCAAACCCAGGGCTTGGCCGCGCGTTTGGCCCAGGCCTTGGCCGAGCAGCAGAGCCGCCCAGTGGCCTGGCAGGCCTGCGGCGAAAATG
>JAURXE010000666.1 GCA_030654635.1 Pseudomonas sp. | reverse complement strand
TGGTCACCACGTTGTCGAGGAATGCCCGGTCATGGCTTACCATCAACACGGTACCTTGGAAGGTCTGCAGCACCTCCTCCAGCAATTCGAGGGTTTCTACATCGAGGTCGTTGGTCGGTTCGTCCAGCACCAGCAAGTTGGCCGGCTTGCTAAACAGCTTAGCCAGCAACAGGCGCGCACGCTCGCCACCGGACAAGGCTTTAACCGGCGTACGGGCGCGCTGTGGGCTGAACAGAAAGTCGCCCAGGTAGCTCAGTACATGCCGGCTTTGGCCGTCGATCATAATAAAGTCGCGACCTTCGGCGACGTTATCGATCACGGTTTTTTCCAGATCCAGCTGATGGCGCAACTGATCGAAATAGGCCACTTCCAGGCGCGTACCCACATCGACACTGCCGTTGGTGGGCTGCAAATCGCCCAGCAGCAATTTGAGCAGGGTCGTCTTGCCGGTGCCGTTGGCGCCGAGCAAGCCGATCCGGTCGGAGCGCTGCAAGACCATCGAGAAGTCTTTAATCAGCGCCGGGCCTCCTTCGTGGGCGAAGGTGACGTTATCGACCACCATCACCTGCTTACCGGATTTCTCCGAAGTATCCAGCTGAATATTGGCCGCACCAACCCGTTCACGACGCTCGCTGCGCTCGTTACGCAGGGCTTTCAGGGCGCGTACGCGACCTTCGTTACGGGTGCGACGGGCTTTAATGCCCTGGCGAATCCACACTTCTTCTTGGGCCAAACGCTTATCGAACAGCGCGTTAGCGGTTTCTTCGGCGGCCAACTGTTGTTCTTTGTGCACCAGGAAGCTGGCGTAGTCGCCGTTCCAGTCGATCAGACCGCCACGATCCAGCTCAAGAATACGGGTCGCCAGGCTCTGCAAGAATGCCCGGTCGTGGGTGATAAACACCACGGCGCCAGGAAAGCCCAGCAAGGCTTCTTCCAACCAGGCGATGGCACCGATGTCCAAGTGGTTGGTCGGCTCATCGAGCAGTAACAAGTCTGGCTCAGAGACCAAGGCTTGTGCCAGCAACACGCGCCGGCGCCAGCCACCCGACAGCTCGGCCAGGGTCTTGTCGGCCGGCAATTGCAGGCGACTCAGGGTGCTGTCCACCAGTTGCTGCAGGCGCCAGCCATCACGGGCTTCGAGGTCCTGCTGAACATGCATCAGCTTGTCCAGATCAGCATCGGTGTGGATGTTTTGGCTCAGGTGATGGTATTCGGCGAGCAAGGCACCGACACCGTCCAGGCCTTCGGCGACCACGTCGAACACCGTCCGCTCGTCGGCAAGTGGCAATTCTTGCGGTAATTCCCCGATTTTCAGGCCCGGCGCACGCCAGACACTACCGTCATCGGGCAATTGCACGCCCTTAACCAGGCGCAGCATGCTCGATTTGCCGGTGCCGTTACGGCCAATGATGCACACCCGCTCGCCACGCGCGATCTGCCACGAGACCTTATCTAGCAGCGGCATAGCGCCGAAGGCCAGGGACACATCGGTGAACTTGAGCAGGGTCATGAGCTTCTCCAAAAACAGGGCGCGCATTCTACCTGAGTTAGTGGAGTCGACACCGCAGCATTTTTGTCGCAGCCCGGCGGCAACTCTGACGCAAGCCGTTCTCCTGCCGCTGGCAAAGGGCTAAGCTAGGCGTTCTAAATAACGGCACGGCGTGACGCTGCTGTCGATAATCTTGATTTTTACAGCGGAATTGTCATGCGCGCACGCCTGTTAAGCCTGTTCCCCAGCGCCCTGCTTGCCTCTTTTTGCCTGCTGCCCAGCCTGGCTGACGCGCAAGCAGTGAGCTTGCTGCAACAACGCCAGTATTACGACGAGGCCAAACTGGCGCTCAGCAAGGGCGACGGCGGCCCTTATCGGCGCTACGCCAACGTATTACAGGATTACCCGCTCACCCCGTATCTGGCCTATGACGAGCTCACCGCTCGGCTGAAAACCGCCAGCAACAGCGAAATCGAAACCTTCCTAGCCGATCACGGCGATCTGCCCCAAGCCAACTGGATGAAACTGCGCTGGTTGCGCTGGCTGGCCGAACGTGGCGACTGGCAACCCTTTGTTGCCTATTACGACACCAAGCTTAACTTCACCGAACTGGACTGCCTCAACGGTCAATATCAGCTCAGTCATGGTTTGACCGCAGCCGGCAATGCCAATGCGGAAAAACTCTGGCTGGTGGGTAAGTCGCAACCCAAAGCCTGTGACACCTTGTTCGATCTGTGGGCGAGCACCGGCCAGCTCACCGAGAGCAAGCGCTGGCAACGCCTGAAGTTGGCTGCCGAAGCGCGCAACTATTCGCTGGCCAGCCACCTGGCGACCCAACTGCCCACTCTTGGTAAGCAAGGTGCTTTGCTGATTGAAGTGGCGCAAAACCCGGCCTTACTGAACAAAACCGAGCGCTTTACTCCGGCCAGCCAGGCGATGGCCGACGTGGTGGGTTTGGGTTTGCGCCGCCTGGCCCGCCAAGACCCGGAAAAAGCCTTGAGCCTGCTGGACGTTTACGCCCTCAAGCTGTCGTTCTCCAAGAGTGAAAAAGTCGCCATCGCCCGTGAAATCGGCCTGACCCTGGCCAAGCGTTTCGACAGCCGGGCACTGCCGATCATGGCCAAATACGACCCGGAGTTACTCGACAACAACGTTTCCGAGTGGCGCGCACGCTTACTGCTGCGCCTCGGCCGCTGGGATGAGGCCTACCAACTCACCCTGCAGTTGCCGCCGGAGCTGGCCAACACCAACCGCTGGCGCTACTGGCAAGCCCGCAGC
>JAURXE010000231.1 GCA_030654635.1 Pseudomonas sp. | reverse complement strand
ACGAGACGCTCAAGGGCATGCGCCAGATCCGCGAGCAGATGCAGGCGGTGGCCGAAAGCATTATGCGCCTGGGCGACCAGAGCCAGACCATCGGCGAGATAGTCGCCTCGGTCAACGACCTGGCCGAGCAATCCAATTTGCTCGGGGTCAATGCCTCGATCGAGGCGGTCAAAGCCGGTGAGGCCGGTAAGGGTTTCTCGGTGGTGGCCCAGGAGGTCAAGACCCTGGCCGAGCAGTCCAAGCAGGCCACCGCCCAGGTGCGCGGTATTCTCAGTGAAATCCAGAAGGCCATGAGCAAGGCGGTGCTGCAGGCCGAGCAAGGCAGCAAAACCGTGGAGAGCGGCTACCAGCGGGCCGAAATCAGCGGCGAGGCAATCCGCACCCTGAGCAGCAGCATCGAGGAGTCCAGTGAAGTCGCCCTGCAGATCGCCGCCACCAGCCAGCAACAGATGATCGGCATGGACCAGATCGGCAGCGCCATGGAGAACATTCGCCAGGCCAGCCAGGACAACGTCGGAGGCACCCGGCAAGTCGACTTGGCGGCGCGCAACCTGCACCAGCTGGGCCTGAAACTCAAGGGCCTGGCGGCCCAGTTCAAACTGTGAGCACCCCATGAGCCTGGATCGCGAAGCGCTGCGGCAACGCCTACTGGCCAGTTTTCGGGTCGAGGCCGAGGAGCGCCTGGGGGTCTTGGCCGACGGCCTGGCCAATTGGTGCGAGGCCGGCGCTAGCAGCGAGTCGATCGAATCGCTGTTTCGCGAGGTGCACAGCCTCAAGGGCGCGTCTAGGGCGGCAGGGTTGCTGCCCATCGAGCAACTCTGCCATGCCTGGGAAAGTTTGCTGAGTGTGGTGCGTCGCGGTCAGCTGAGCCTGACCGCAGAGCGAGTCGAACTGTGCCGACACACCCTAAAAGCCGTGCAAAAACTGCATGCCGGCCACCCACTGGAGGAGCATGAACACGCCGCTTTGATCGACAGCCTGGAAGCCGCCGCGCTCGGCGAAACGGTGAACCTGCCCGAGATGCCGCAGAGCACTCCGTCTATTGCCACAGACCCAAGCACGGTGCGAGTCTCGACCCAGCGCCTGGACGCACTGCTGTTTCAGAGTGAAGCATTGTTGCAACACAAGCTTGAGGCTCAGGCCCATGTGCTTAATCTCAAAGCCCATGCGGCAGCCTTCGAGCCGCAGCGCAGCAAGGGCCTGCTCAGTGGTGGCGCCCTCAAAAAGTTGCGCGAGGGTCTCGATGACCTGCCGGAAAATGCCCGTGACGGCCTGAAAACCGTGCTCGACTACCTGGACTGGAGCCTGGTGCAGCTCGACCGCCTGCATTTCAGCGCCACCCGCCTGGAGAAAACTGGCAAGCACTTGGCACAAGGCCTGACGCAGCTCTCGGAGTCCTTGCTCAGTGAGCTGCAAGCGGTGCTGCTGCTGTCCGGCAGCAGCTTGATGGAAGGCTTGCCGGCCATGGTGCAAGACCTCGCCAGCCAAGCCGGCAAGCGGGTCGAACTGCGCGTGCGCGGTGAGAGCCTGCAAGTCGACAAACGCATCCTCGACGAATTGCGCACGGTGCTCACTCACCTGTTGCGCAATGCCATCGACCACGGTCTGGAAACCCCGGAGCAGCGCCGCCAAGTCGGCAAGGCCGCCGTCGGACAGCTACAGGTAGAGCTGCTGCAAGAGTCGGCGGATCGCTTCGAGCTGCGTGTCAGCGACGATGGCTGCGGCATCGACCTTGAGCAGTTGAGGCGGCGCGCCGTGGCCAGCGGCCTGCAGACCGCCGAACAGGCCAGCGCCTTAACCAACAGCGAAGCCTTGGCGCTGATCTATTGCTCAGGCTTATCCACCAGCGCCATCCTCACCGACCTCTCCGGGCGCGGCCTGGGCATGGCCATCGTGCTGGAGGTAGTAGAGCGCCTCGGCGGGCGGATCGAACTTGAGTCCAACGCCCTCCAGGGCAGCTGTTTTCATCTGCACCTGCCGCTGAGCCTGTCGACCTTTCGTGCGGTAATAGTCCGCAACGCCGAGCGGGTCTTCGCGATCCCGGCGCTGGCGGTCGAGCGCTGCCTGCGGGTGCCAAATAGCGCGATTAGAAATCTGGAAAACCGCCCCTCGGTGGTGCTTGAAGGCGTCGTCTTGCCGGTCTGGCCGCTGGCCGACGTGCTGGGTCTGACCAGCCTCGAACAGAGCGCTGGCGAATTAACTCTGCTGGTCCTCAAGGTGCGTGGTGAACGCTTCGCGCTGCTGGTGGAGGCGCTGCTGGGCGACCAGGAGATCACCGTCAAGAGCCTCGGCCGGCAACTGCTGCGGGTGCGCAACCTGCTGGGCGCCACGGTGCTCGGTGATGGTCAGCTGGTGCCTATTCTGCATCCGGCCGATCTCTATCGCAGCGCCCTGGAGACTGCCGGCTCCAGCCTCAGCCAGCAAAATCAACAGCGCAGTGCGGTGGCGCCGCAACGACTGCTGATCGCCGAAGACTCCTTCACCTCGCGGGGCTTACTGAAGGCAATTCTCGAAGGCGCCGGCTATCAGGTAGCCACCGCCAATGACGGGCTGGAGGCCTGGAATGCACTGAAACAGGGACAGTTCGACTTGCTAGTCTCCGATGTCGAGATGCCGCGCATGGATGGTTTCATTCTGACCAGCCGGATTCGCGCTGACCGTGAACTGGCCAATCTGCCCGTGGTGCTGGTGACAGCCCTGCACTCGGCCGAAGACCGCGCACGTGGCCTGGAGGCTGGGGCCAATGCCTATCTGGTGAAAAGCGGCTTCGACCAGGAGAGCTTGCTGGACGCCATTCGTCGACTGATCTAAGAACCCTGGAGTAGCGGCATGCGCATATTGATAGTCGACGACTCGCTGGTCACCCGTGTGCAGCTACGCGCCGTTTTCGAGGCCCAGGGTTATCAGGTGCGCGAAGCCTGTAGCGGTGAGCAGGCCTTACAGATGCTGGCTGACTACAGCCCCGACATAGTCACCATGGACGTGCATATGCCAGGTATGGATGGTTATGAAACCACCGCACGGATACTCGAAAAACATGCCCTACCCGTGGTGGTTTTGACCGCCAGCGCCAATCCCTACTCCACCTCGACGGCCATGCGCGCCCTCGAGGCGGGGGCGCTGGCAGTGCTGGAAAAACCCCGGGGCACCAATGCCGCAGACTTCGACGAGCGCATGGCCGAAGTGCTGCAGGTGTTGCGCAACATGGCCCAGGTCAAGATAGTCCGGCGCCCGCGCAAGATTGCCGGCCCAAGCCCTATTACCGGCCCCAGCCACACACCGCAGAGCAGCCTGCAGCTGATTAGGCAAACTGCGCTGGCCGCCCCGCAACTCATTGCCATCGCAGCCTCCGCCGGTGGGCCGGCGGCCCTCAAGACCTTGCTGCAGAGCCTGGTGCTGCCACAGCCTTGGGCACTGATGTTGGTCCAACATATTGCCGCAGGCTTTCTGCCGAGCTTTCGCGATTGGCTGGCCAGCCTGTCGCCACTGCCGGTGATGATTGCCGAAGACGGCCAGACGCTCAGTCCAGGAGTGCTCTACCTCGCCCCTGACGGCGTGCACTTGGGCTTCTGCGCGGAGCGCCGCGTACGGCTGCACGCGGGCCCCCCGGAGGAGCATATCCGCCCGGCAGCCAATTACCTGTTTCGCTCGGTGGCCCAACAGTTCGGCCTGCAGGCCATCGGCATCCAGCTGTCAGGCATGGGCCGCGACGGCGCCCAAGGGCTGGCCGAGCTGCACAAAACCGGCGCTTTGACCCTGGCCCAGGAGCCCGGCAGCGCGGTGGTCGACTCCATGCCGCAGGCCGCCATCGCCCTGCACGCGGCGCGACAGGTGTTGTGCCCGCAAGATATCGGGTTATTGCTCAACCAGCTCGCCACACAACTAGCGTCCGCCAGCGCGCTAGGTAAGAGGGAATAAGCCATGCAAATCGACGCCGACATACTGATAGTCGAGGACAGCCCGACCCAGGCCACCGAACTGCAATACATGCTCGAGTCGGCCGGCTGCAAGGTACGCGTTGCGCGCAACGGCATCGAAGCGCTGGCGATGGTTGCCGAGCAGCAACCGACCATCGTCATTAGCGACATTGTGATGCCCGAGATGGATGGCTATGAGTTATGCCGCCAGCTGAAAAACACCCCCGCGACCCAAGGCATTCCGCTGATCCTGGTGACCTCCCTGGCCGACGCCCGCGACGTGGTGCACGGCCTGGCTTCGGGCGCCGATAATTTCATCGTGAAACCCTTTGATGAAAAGTATCTGATGTCACGCATCCGCTACTTTTTGGTCAACCTTGAACTGCGCAGCCACGAGCGCGTGCAGATGGGCGTGGAGGTGGTGCTCGAGGGCGAGCGGCACTTCATCACCGCCGGCCGCCAGCAGATTCTCGACTTACTGATTTCCACCTACGAGCAGGGCGTGCGCCTCAATCACGAACTGCAGGCCAAGCATGACGAGCTGACCCGCTCCAACTCGTTGCTCAACTGCCTGTTTCACTTCACCAGCGGCCTGACCGATGCCAAGAGCGAGCGGCATGTCATCGATGCCGCACTGCGGCGCCTGCTGGAGTTTCCCGATACCCAGGGTGCCTGGTTGCTGATGGCCGATGCCCGCGATCCGAAAGAGCCCGCCCAGGTGGTCGGCGCCCGCGGACGCGCCGGCGACTATAGCCTCGACTGGCTAGCCAGCTGCGCGAAAAATTGCCCCTGCCGGCACGCCTGGCTCAGTGACAAGCTGACCCTGCCCTGCAATATTGCCGAGTGCCCAGCCCTGGCCAAGCAACCTGGCGACGCGGTGCATGCCTGCATCCCGCTACTGCTCGGTGCGGAAACCATCGGCATGCTGAATGTGGTGCAGAGCAACGGCCGAGCCTGGTCCGAAGAGTCCTTGACGGCCCTGGCCTCGATTGGCCGCCAGCTGGCCATGGCCCTTGGCCGGGCGCGGCTGTTCGAGAGCATGGAGCAATTGGTGACCCAGCGCACCGAAGCGCTGGCGCAAAACGAGACGCTGCTGCGCAAGATCCTCGATAGCCTGCCGGTGGGCGTACTGGTCACCGACCCGCAGGGCCAACTGATCATGAGCAACCCGGAAAGCAGCCTGATTTGGGGCGGCCAGCACCCGGTTGGCCGCGAGGCTTACCAGCAGTACCGCGGCTGGTGGGCGGAAAGCGGCGAACCCATACTCGAGCAAGACTGGGCAAAGATGCGGGCCGTGCAGCACAACCAGGTGTCGCGCAACGAAGTCATAGATATCGAGACCTTCAAGGGCGAGCGCAAGACCATCCTCAACTCGGCGGTGCCCTTCCTCGATGCCAACGGGGTGATCCAGGGCGCCATCATGGTGATCCAGGACATCAGCGAGCAACGCCGCCGCGACCTGGAAATGCGCACCCGCACCCGGGCGGTGGAAGCCAGCGTAAATGCGGTGGTGATCACCGATAACGAGCAGCCCGACCAACCCATCGTTTACGTTAACCCCGCCTTCGAGCGCATCACCGGCTACCCCGCCGCCGAGGTGTTGGGCCGTAACTGCCGTTTTTTACAGGGCGAGAATCGCGATCAAAGCGGCCTGGGCAATATCCGCCGAGCCCTGCAGGCCCAGGAGGAAGGCGGTGCCCTGCTGCTCAATTACCGCAAGGATGGCTCGCAGTTCTGGAACGATCTCAAGGTCGCGCCGGTGATCAATGACCGCGGCAAAGTCAGCCACTTCGTCGGTATTTTGCACGACATTACCGAAGGTAAACGCTACCAGGAGGAACTCGAACACCAGGCCAACCATGACAGCCTGACCGGGCTGCCCAACC
>JAURXE010000662.1 GCA_030654635.1 Pseudomonas sp. | reverse complement strand
TGCCGGCCAGGCGGCGCGTGTGTGCCGGACACAGTAATAAGGGCGCCAGCCACAGGCCACTGAGCAGCAGGGTTTGGCGGAAACCGCGCCAGCCGATGATGTCGGTGGCATACAGCAGGAGTTGCGTGACCCCGGACATGTACCAGAAGAACAGGAGCATCCAGCCCAGGGCTGCCCATTCGATGCCTTTGCGCGAAGATTCTGCACGGGCAGCAATCATCATGACTCTCCGAGTAATAGCGGGCTGAAGCGGAACACTCCGCCGGCGCCCTGAACAATTGAGAGCCACTGTAGGCGGCCAAAGGTTAACAAAGTGTTAAGTGATTGCCGCCGGCAGAACTTCTTAGCAGGGTGCCTGGCTGGCGGCGCAACAGGCAAAGCCGGGTGCCCTAAATAGGCGCGGCACGCTAAACTGGCCGACCAGTCAAGCAAACGGCGGCAGTACGGGCCGTTTTTCGTCAATACAACCTTCAGGCGGTGATCCTGCACAGAGGTTGACCACTGCGCCGGCGCTTCACGCGTCGCCGCGATGAGGCAGTAACAATGAATCAGCCGCTGCACACGGGTGAACTCAAGCGTGGCCTGTTAAATCGACATATTCAGTTGATTGCCTTGGGCGGCGCCCTTGGCACCGGGTTGTTTCTTGGCTCGGCCGGGGTGCTCAAATCCGCCGGGCCATCGATGATCCTCGGCTATGCGATTGCCGGCTTTATTGCCTTCCTGATCATGCGCCAACTGGGCGAGATGATTGTCGAGGAGCCGGTGGCCGGCTCTTTCAGCCACTTTGCGCACAAATACTTCGGCGGTTATGCGGGTTTTCTCTCGGGCTGGAACTACTGGGTGTTGTACGTCTTGGTGGGCATGGCCGAGCTGACGGCGGTGGGCAAGTACGTGCAGTTCTGGTGGCCGGAAATACCCAGTTGGGTTTCTGCAGCGGTGTTTTTTGTGTTGATAAATGCCCTCAATCTGAGCAGCGTCAAGGTCTTCGGTGAGACTGAGTTCTGGTTTGCGCTGATCAAGGTGGTGGCGATTATCGGCATGATAGTGCTCGGTCTGTACCTGTTGATCAGCGGCCAAGGTGGCGAGCAGGCGGCGGTGAGCAATCTGTGGAGCCATGGCGGCTTCTTCCCCAATGGCATCGAGGGCTTGGTGATGGTGTTGGCCATCATCATGTTTTCCTTCGGCGGCCTGGAGTTGGTGGGCATTACCGCCGCCGAGGCTGCTGAGCCGAAGAAGGTGATCCCCAAGGCAATTAATCAGGTGATCTGGCGGATTCTGATTTTCTATATCGGCGCCTTGAGCGTGCTGCTGATGCTCTATCCCTGGGACAAGCTGCTGGAAACCCTAAATGCCGCAGGCGACCCTTACAGCAGCAGTCCCTTCGTGCAGATTTTTGCGCTGATCGGCAGCGATACGGCGGCGCACCTGCTCAATTTTGTGGTGCTAACGGCGGCGCTGTCGGTCTACAACAGCGGCGTCTACTGCAACAGCCGGATGCTCTTTGGCCTGGCCCAGCAGGGCGATGCGCCCAAGGCCTTTCTCAAGGTAAATAAGCGTGGGGTGCCGGTGTTGGCGATTGGTGTATCGGCCTTGATTACTCTGCTGTGCGTGGTGGTGAATTACCTGGCGCCGCAAAAAGCGCTGGAAATGCTGATGGCCTTGGTGGTCTCGGCGCTGGTGATCAACTGGGCGATGATCAGCCTGTCGCACCTGAAATTTCGCCAGAGCCTGAACTTGCGCGGTATAGAACCGGGCTTTAAGTCGCTCTGGTACCCGTTTAGCAACTACCTGTGCTTGGCCTTCGTGGCCTTGATTCTCGGGGTGATGCTGCTGATTCCGGGGATCAACGTGTCGGTCTATGCCATTCCGTTCTGGCTGGCGTTTATTGCCGGCTGCTACTGGCTCAAGTTGCGCGCGTCGAGCTGAGTGCGCGCTGCTGTCGCTTGTTGTTACGAGTTGCCGGGCCAAGTTGTCGCCTGTGGGTGGGACGCTGGGCAGTGCAGTCCTTATACTTCAGGGCTTTGTCACCTCCTATGCAGTATCAATGGCGTTGATAACGCAGCGCGAGCAATTCGCGCTTTTGGCGTTGCGCTGATATTCGAGCTTTGTAAAAGCACTGGTTTCAGTGTGTGAGGCACTCAATGATCAAGATTAAACGCGGGCTGGATTTACCCATCACCGGCCAACCCTTGCAGCAGATAGACACTGCGCGGCCAGCCACCAGCGTGGCCTTGCTGGGTTGTGATTATCCCGGTTTAAAGCCCAGCATGGCGGTGCAGCCGGGCGATCGGGTCAAACGTGGCCAGTTGCTGTTTGTCGATAAAAACAGCCCGGGCGTGCTGTTTACCGCACCCGCTGCGGGCGTGGTCAGTGTGATCAACCGGGGTGCGCAGCGAGTGCTGCAGTCGGTGGTGATTGCACTGGACGGCGGCGCCGAAGAGAGCATCGAGTTCGCCCAGTATCCCGTTGCGCAACTGGCCAGCCTCGAGCCGCAAGCGGTGCGCGATAACCTGATCCAGTCCGGATTGTGGACGGCCCTGCGCAGCCGGCCATACAGCAAGGTGGCGGCGGTCGATGCGGTGCCCAGTTCGATTTTCGTCACCGCCATCGACACCCAGCCGCTGGCGGCTGAGCCGGCGCTGATCATTAATGAGCAGGCGGCCGATTTTGCCAGCGGTCTGCAAGTGCTCACACGGCTGGCTAAGGTGGTGCTCTGCAAGGCGGCGGGCGTCGACCTCGCCGGCGAGCAACTGCCGGGCGTACAAGTAGCGGCTTTTAGCGGCCCGCATCCGGCCGGTTTGCCCGGCACCCATATCCATTTTCTCGATCCAGTCAGCGCGACTAAAAGCGTTTGGCAGATCGGTTATCAAGACGTGATAGCCATCGGCAAACTATTCACCACTGGGCAGCTCTGGGTGGAGCGGGTCGTGGCCTTGGCCGGGCCGGTGGTCGAGCGACCGCGGCTGCTGCGTACCCGCCTTGGCGCCAATTTGCTCGATTTGGCCGATGCCGAGTTGCAGTCCGGCTTTAATCGGCTGATCTCCGGCTCCGTGCTGGGTGGCCGCACGGCCCGTGGTCCTTTGGCTTATTTGGGTCGTTACCACCAGCAGCTGTCGTGCCTGCACGAGGGCGATGAACGCGAGTTGCTGCATTACCTGCGCGCCGGGGTGAACAAGCATTCGGTGCTGAATATTTTTGTTTCAAAACTGCAGGCGGCCAAGCGCTTTGCCTTTGATACCAGCACCAATGGCAGCCCGCGGGCGATGGTGCCGGTGGGCAATTACGAGCAAGTGATGCCGCTGGATATTTTGCCCACCCAACTGCTGCGCGCGCTGATTGTCGGTGACACCGAGATGGCGCAAAAACTCGGTTGCCTGGAGCTGGACGAAGAAGACCTGGCCCTGTGCACCTACGTCTGCGCCGGCAAGTACGAGTACGGGCCAATCCTGCGCGACAACCTCAGCCGCATTGAAAAGGAGGGCTGAGATGGGCCTGCGTAAGTTTCTCGACAAAATCGAACACCACTTTGAGCAGGGCGGTCGTTTCGAAAAGTGGTATGCGCTCTATGAAGCCGCCGATACCTTTCTCTATCGCCCCGCCAGCGTGACCAAAACCACCGCCCATGTGCGCGATGGTATCGACCTAAAACGGATGATGATGACAGTTTGGTTCTGCGTGCTGCCGGCGTTGTTTTTCGGCATGTGGAACATCGGCTATCAGGCCAACAGCTTGTTTGCTGCCCAGCCACAATTGCTGGCCGCCCAAGAGGGTTGGCGGTTTGCCTTGGTGGGCGCGCTGGCCGGTTTTGATCCCCAGAGCCTGTGGGCCAACCTGCTATACGGCGCCTGTTACTTTTTGCCGGTGTATGCGGTGACCTTTATCGTCGGTGGCTTTTGGGAGGTGTTGTTTGCCTCGATACGCCGGCATGAGGTCAATGAAGGCTTCTTCGTCACTTCAGTGCTGTTTGCCCTGATTCTGCCACCGAGCATTCCGCTCTGGCAGGTGGCGCTGGGCATTAGCTTCGGCGTGGTGATCGGCAAGGAAGTATTTGGCGGCACCGGCAAAAACTTCCTCAATCCGGCCTTGGTTGGCCGCGCCTTTCTATTTTTTGCCTATCCCGCGCAATTAAGCGGTGATGCGGTGTGGACGGCGGTCGATGGCTTTGCCGGCGCCACGGCGTTAAGCGTGGCGGCGGCAGGCGGGGTCGAGCAAATTGCCGCCCATGGTCTGAGCTGGTGGGATGCTTTTGTCGGCTTTGAGCAGGGCTCGATGGGTGAAACCAGTGCGCTGGCGATCTTTATCGGTGGCGCGGTATTGCTGGCGACCCGTATCGCTGCCTGGCGCATTGTGGCTGGGGTGATGCTCGGCATGGTGGCCATGAGTTATCTGTTTAACGCCATTGGCTCGCTGACCAACCCGCTGTTTGCCATGCCCTGGTACTGGCATTTGGTGCTGGGCGGCTTTGCCTTCGGTATGGTCTTTATGGCCACCGACCCGGTTTCAGCGTCGATGACCAATAGCGGGAAGTGGCTGTTCGGTGGGCTGATTGGCGTCATGGTGGTGCTGATTCGGGTGGTTAATCCGGCCTTCCCCGAGGGCATGATGCTGGCAATCTTGTTCGCTAACTTGTGTGCGCCGCTGATCGACCACTTTGTCGTACAGGCCAATATCAAGCGGAGGCTGTCGCGCAATGTCTAGTCAGAAGGAGTCTACGGTTCGCACGCTGCTGGTGGCGTTAGCGGTGTGCCTGGTTTGCTCGGTGTTTGTCGCCGGCGCGGCGGTGGCGCTAAAGCCGCTGCAGTTGGAAAATCGTCAGCTGGATAAGCAGCGCAGCATCCTCGCCATCGCCGGCTTGGGTACGCCGGACATGTCGGCCAAACAGGTACAGGCCTTGTATGCCGAACGCATCAGCGCACGGCTGGTGGATTTAAACAGCGGCGCCTTCACCACCGGCCAAGACGCCAGCAGTTTTGACCCGCTGCAAGCGGCCAAAGATCCGGCGCGCTCGGATGCACTGCCGGCGGCGCAAGACATCGCCGCCATCAAGCGTCGCGAGCGCTTGAGTAGCGTTTATCTGGTTGAGCAAGACGGCCAGCTGCAGACCCTGGTGTTGCCGATTCGCGGCTATGGCCTGTGGTCGACGCTGTACGGTTTTATCGCCCTTAAAGGCGATTTGAATACCGTTGCTGGGCTGGGATTTTATCAGCATGGCGAGACGCCGGGGCTGGGTGGCGAGGTCGATAACCCGAAATGGAAGGCCTTGTGGCCAGGCAAGACACTGTTCAACCAGCAGGGTGAGCTGGTGGTGCAGGTGCTCAAAGGCGGCGTCGACCCGCAGAGCCCGCAAGCCAGCCATCAGGTTGATGCGCTGGCCGGCGCGACCCTGACCAGCAAGGGCGTGGATAACCTGTTGCATTTCTGGTTGGGGCAGAACGGCTTCGGCCCGTTGCTGGCTAACCTCAAGAAGGAGGCGCTATGAGCCTTAATCCACCGACCTTTAAACAGGTTTTGCTCGATCCAATCTTGCATAACAACCCCATAGGCCTGCAGATTTTGGGCATCTGCTCGGCGCTGGCGGTGACCTCGAATTTAAAAACCGCCTTGGTGATGTCCATTGCCCTGACCTTGGTGACCGGGTTTTCCAACCTGTTTATTTCGCTGATTCGCAGCCAAATCCCCAGCAGCATCCGCATGATTGTGCAGATGGTGATCATCGCCTCCTTGGTGATAGTGGTCGATCAACTGCTCAAGGCCTTTGCCTTCAGTTTGGCCAAGCAATTGTCGGTGTTCGTTGGGCTGATTATTACCAACTGCATCGTGATGGGCCGCGCCGAGGCCTTTGCCATGCAGAACCCGCCGCTGTTGTCGTTCTGCGACGGTATCGGTAATGGCCTGGGTTACAGCGCCATGCTGGTGGTGTTGGGGGTGATTCGCGAGCTGCTGGGTGCGGGCAAGTTGCTGGGCTACAGCATTCTACCGACGGTCAACGATGGCGGCTGGTATCAGCCCAATGGCATGTTGCTCTTGCCGCCCTCGGCGTTCTTTTTGATCGGTTTAATCATCTGGGCGCTGCGCAGTTGGAAGACCGAACAGAAAGAGGCACCGAGCTTCAAAATGGCGCCGCAGGTTTCGGATAAGGAGCTGTACTGATGGAGCATTACATCAGCTTGTTCGTGAAGGCGGTGTTCGTTGAGAACATGGCCTTGGCGTTTTTCCTCGGCATGTGCACCTTTATTGCCATTTCCAAAAAGGTCGAAACCGCCATTGGTTTAGGCGTGGCAGTGATCGTGGTGCAAGCCATCACCATCCCGGCCAACAACCTGCTTTATACCTATCTGCTGAAAGACGGTGCGCTGGCCTGGGCCGGATTACCGGAGGTCGACCTGTCGTTTCTCGGCCTGCTCAGCTATATCGGCGTGATCGCCGCCATCGTGCAGATCCTCGAGATGCTCTTGGATAAGTACGTGCCGGCGCTCTACAACGCCCTCGGGGTGTTTCTGCCGCTGATTACGGTGAACTGCGCCATCATGGCCGGCTCGCTGTTTATGGTGGAGCGCGATTACAACCTTAGCGAAAGCCTGGTTTACGGTGTCGGTTCAGGGTTTTCCTGGGCGCTGGCAATTGCCTTATTGGCCGGCATCCGCGAGAAGCTCAAATACAGCGATGTGCCGGAAGGCCTACAGGGCTTGGGCATCACCTTCATCACCATTGGTTTGATGTCGTTGGGCTTTATGTCCTTTAGCGGCGTGCAACTGTGAGGGCTGGGCTGTGATTAGTTTCGAAATTTTCCTCGCCATCGGCATGTTCACCGCCATCGTGCTCGGCCTGGTGCTGATTATTTTGCTGGCCCGTGCGCAGCTGGTGTCCAGCGGCGACGTAAGCATTGTCATCAATGGCGAGCGCACCCTGACGGTGCCCGCCGGCGGCAAGCTGTTGCAGACGCTGGCGGCCAATAATGTGTTTTTGTCCTCGGCCTGTGGCGGCGGCGGCACTTGCGCCCAGTGCAAGTGCATCGTTGAAAGTGGCGGTGGCGAGATGCTGCCGACCGAGGAGTCGAATTTCACCCGTCGCCAAGCCCGGCAAGGCTGGCGTCTGTCGTGCCAAACCCCGGTCAAGCAGGACATGCGCATCGAGGTGCCGGAAGAGGTGTTCGGGGTTAAAAAGTGGCAATGCACGGTGGAGTCCAACCCCAACGTCGCCACTTTTATCAAGGAGCTGACCCTGCGTCTGCCCGACGGCGAGAGCGTCGATTTTCGCGCCGGTGGCTACGTACAGCTGGAATGCCCGCCCCACGAAGTGCACTACAAAGACTTCGATATTCAGCCGGAATACCGTGGCGACTGGGACAAGTTCAACCAGTGGCAGTACGTTTCCAAAGTCGAAGAAACGGTAATTCGCGCCTATTCCATGGCCAATTATCCAGACGAGAAGGGCATCGTTAAATTCAATATCCGCATCGCCTCGCCACCCCCGGGAAAGAGTCACTTGCCGCCAGGGCAGATGTCGTCTTGGGTATTTGGTTTAAAACCTGGTGATCCGGTAACTGTGTACGGGCCATTCGGTGATTTCTTTGCCAAGGACAGCGCGGCCGAGATGATCTTTATTGGCGGTGGTGCCGGCATGGCACCGATGCGCTCGCATATCTTCGATCAGCTCAAGCGCCTCAAATCCACCCGCAAGATCAGCTTCTGGTACGGCGCCCGTTCGTTGCGTGAGGCGTTTTACGTCGAGGAATACGACAGGTTGCAGGCGGAAAATCCAAACTTTGAGTGGCATCTGGCCCTGTCTGATCCGCAGCCGGAAGATCAATGGAGCGGGCTCAAAGGCTTTATTCACAACGTGCTGTTGGAGAACTATCTCAAGGACCATCCGGCGCCAGAAGACTGCGAGTTCTATATGTGTGGCCCGCCGATGATGAACGCGGCGGTGATCAAGATGCTGCTGGATCTGGGTGTCGAGCGCGACAATATCTTGCTGGACGATTTCGGTGGTTAAGGCTTTAAGTCTTGTATTGCTGGCGGCTTTTACGCTGGCCGGTTGTGGCGAGTCGGTGCTGGAGTTTGGCGGCCCGACCATGGGCAGCAGCTATTCGGTCAAGTACCTGAGCGGCGCCAATGGGCCGACTGTGGCGCAGGCCAAGGCGGCCACCGAGGCGATTCTGGCCGAGGTCGATCAGCAATTGTCGACCTATCGTGATGACTCGCTGATCGCCCGCTTCAATGCCTTGCCTGCCAACAGTTGTCAGCCAATGCCTGCCGAGGTGTTGGCCTTGCTGCGCTTTGGTGAGCAGTTGTCGCAGCAGAGCGGTGGTGCTTTCGACATGACCCTCGAGCCGTTGTTGAATCTCTGGGGCTTTGGCCCGCAGGCGCGCGGTGAACGGGTGCCCGCGGCCAGCGAAATTGCCGCCGCGCGGTTGAATGTGGGGCATCAGCATTTGCATCGCGATGGGCAGCAACTGTGCAAGGACGCGGCGGTCGCCCTCGACTTCAATAGCATCGCGGCCGGTTATGCGGTGGATCGCATCGCGGCCAAACTGGGCGAGCTGGGTGCGCGCAGTTATCTGGTGGAGGCCACTGGCGAGCTTAAAGCCCAAGGCCAGAAACCCGACGGCAGCCCTTGGCGTATCGCCATAGAGGCGCCGCTGGAAAGTCAGCAAGTGGCCGAAAAAATTCTGCTGCTGGACGGCTATGGGGTTTCCACCTCTGGCGACTATCACAATTTTTTTGAGCAGGACGGCCAGCGTTACTCCCATACCCTCGACCCGCTCACGGGTGCGCCGGTCACCCATAACCTGGCGCAGGTCAGCGTGGTCGACCGCTCGGTGCAGCGCGCCGATGGCTTGTCGACCTTGTTGTTGGTGCTGGGGCATGAGCGTGGTTTGGCCTTTGCCTAGCGCGAGGGAATTGCCGCGCTGTTTGTCAGTCGCGCCGAGCAGGGCTTTGTCAGTCATGGCAGTAGCGCTTTCACCCAGCTGTTTGGTGCCCTTGAGCAACCCTGAACGGAGTATCTGAATGATCTGGTTAATGGCTTTTTTGCTGATGTTGCTGGCGGTGTTGGGCTTGTCCGTTGGCGTAATCATGGGCCGTAAACCGTTGGCCGGCTCCTGCGGCGGTATCGCTAATCTGGGCATTGAAAAGCAGTGTTCGCTGTGTGGCGGTAGCCCTGAGAAGTGCGACGAATTGCAGCAGGGCAAAATGTAGTGCAGGCAATGCTCGCCTACCGCGCGACCAAGGGCTAATGTGCAGCCCCATAAACGGCAGCTAAGCTGCTGTAACTATTGAATACTTCGGCAGTACTTGCCGCAGTCTTGCCGAGGAGTAAGCATGGCGGTCTATAACTACGACGTGGTGGTGCTGGGCTCAGGCCCCGCCGGTGAAGGCGCGGCCATGAATGCGGCCAAGGCCGGACGCAAGGTGGCGGTGATTGATGATCGCCGGCTGGTCGGCGGCAACTGTACCCACTTAGGCACCATCCCCTCCAAGGCCCTGCGCCACTCGGTGCGGCAGATCATGCAGTACAACACCAATCCGCTGTTCCGGCAGATTGGCGAGCCGCGCTGGTTCTCTTTCCCGGATGTGCTGCAGAGCGCTGAACGGGTGATCTCCAAGCAGGTCACCTCGCGCACCGGCTATTACGCGCGTAACCGCATCGATGTGTTCTTCGGCTCGGCCAGTTTTGCCGATGAGCAAACCATTCAGGTGGTCTGCCCAAATGGCGTGGTGGAAACCATAGTGACCAAGCAGGTAGTGATCGCCACCGGCTCGCGACCCTACCGGCCGCTGGATGTCGATTTCAACCATTCGCGGGTGTATGACAGTGACACCATTCTGGAGCTCAGTCACACGCCGCGCCGGCTGATCATCTACGGCGCCGGGGTGATTGGCTGCGAGTACGCCTCGATCTTCAGCGGTCTGGGCGTGTTGGTCGACCTGATCGATAACCGCGATCAGTTGCTCAGCTTCCTGGACGATGAAATTTCCCAGGCCCTGAGTTATCACCTGAGCAACAACAACGTGATGATTCGGCATAACGAAGAGTACGAGCGTATTGAAGGGCAGGAGCACGGCGTCATCCTGCACCTCAAGTCCGGCAAGAAGATCAAGGCCGACGCCTTACTCTGGTGCAACGGCCGTACTGGCAACACCGACAAACTAGGGCTTGAGAATATCGGCCTGAAGGCCAATGGCCGTGGCCAGATCGAAGTCGACCATCATTACCGCACCTCGGTGCAGAACGTCTATGCCGCCGGCGACGTGATTGGTTGGCCGAGTCTGGCCAGTGCCGCCTATGATCAGGGCCGCTCAGCCGCGGGCAATGCGGTGGGTAACGACAGCTGCCGGTTCGTCAACGATGTACCGACCGGCATCTACACCATTCCGGAGATCAGCTCGATCGGCAAAAACGAGCAGGAACTGACGGCCGAGAAAATCCCCTACGAAGTCGGCAAGGCGTTCTTCAAGGGCATGGCCCGCGCACAAATTTCTGCCGAGCCGGTGGGCATGCTGAAAATTCTGTTCCACCGCGAAACCCTGGAAATCCTCGGGGTGCACTGCTTCGGCTACCAGGCTTCGGAGATTGTGCACATCGGCCAGGCGATCATGAACCAGCCGGGCGAGGGCAATACCCTCAAGTACTTCGTCAACACCACCTTCAACTACCCGACCATGGCCGAGGCTTATCGGGTGGCGGCGTTCGATGGTCTTAACCGGCTTTTTTGAGCGGCTCCGGCCGGTGGCTTGAGCCGGGCGGGGTAGATCCGTTCAAGGATTCTCATCTGTGGCGCTGGCCCAATCGTGAGAGTTTTTGAGTCAGGCAATAAAAAAACCGACCCTACAGGTCGGTTTTTTATTGCGCGAAGAACGCTGCTTAACTCTTTAGGGTCGTCACCGCTAAACCGGGGAAGTCGGTAATCAGGCTGTCGACGCCAAAGTCTGCAAGCCTGCGCATCAGCGCCGGTTCATTGACTGTCCAGACCGACACATGCAGCCCTTGCTGCTGGGCTTTTTGCAAGCGCTCGGGGGTGCACAGCGTCCAGTTCAGGGCCAGCAGGCTGCAGCCATAATGCTTGGCCACCTTTAGCGGGTCGAGCCAGGCGTATTCAGCCACCAGGCCGCGCGCGATGTCCGGAACCAGGCGTTGCCCGGCGCGCAGCACTTCGCGTGAGCTTGAGGTGATGCAGATCTTGTCCAGTAAGCCGTAGCGGGCAGCCAGCTCGCGGATGGCCAGCACGGTGCTGGCGGCTTTGACGCGGGAGGCGCTTTTAACTTCCAGCTGCCAGTGTTCGAAAGCGCAGTGTTGAAACAACTCCTCCAGCCTTGGAATCGGGCAGGGCTGCAGCCAGCCGGGGCCGCCAAGGCGGGCGTCATAGCCAATCAGGTCGGCGGCCAGGTGCTGGCTGACTTTGCCGCGCCGGCCAGTGGTGCGTTTGAGGGTTGGGTCGTGAATCACCATCAACTCGCCATCGCTCGACAGGTACAGGTCCAGTTCGCAGCGTTTGACGCCGTGCGCTAGGCATTGCTGAAAGCTGGCAAGGGTGTTTTCCGGTGCTTCGCCTTTGGCGCCGCGGTGGCCATAGATAAGTGTCACGTTTGCTCCTTGAAAGTGGTCTGCGTTACGGCGCCTTAGACTTGTTCGCGCAACTGCCGGCGCTCCAGCGCCTGGCGCTGCAGAATATGCCGGGCCATCAGTTGGCGTTGGGCGTCGGTGAGGGCTTCGAACTCGACACCTATCTCATACTGGTCATCGTCGCGCAGCCGGCAATTGACCACCTGGCCGCGCAGCAGCAGGCCCAGGGCTTGCGGCATTAGCACCATTTTGATCGCTAGATGGCTGCCGATGGCCAGCTCTTGCAAGTTGTTAAAGCTGATGCCGCTTTCGGACATGGTGACCTGGCGCGGCGCACCGACATCGCGCAAAAGGTTTTGCGCTAACGCTTGCCCGAGTAAGTCGATGCGCTTGTTCATCACCTTGAGGTAGTTGGCCAGGGTCCGATCGCGTTCGCTGATTTGCCGCAGCAAGTGCTGGGCTTCAAAGTCCAGCAGGTGCAAATCGCTGAGCAAATTGAACAGCGGCGAGGCGTCGTGCAAGACCTCGCTGGCCTGCGCATTGGCGCCAGACAAGAGGGTGAAATCCAGTGCGATAGTGTCGCCTATACGGTAATATTCGCGGCGATCGTCTGCGTCTTGAGTCGACATGCTGAACCCATGGCCTGAGTGATTGTCAGAGTGTAAAGCTGCCAGCCAAGCCCCGCCAGCGGCGTGGTGGTGAAAACCACGGCAGTCGAGTGGTGGCGCGGTTAAAAGCGATAAATCGTCAGTCTGATCTGGCTCGGCACAGTTGATTCGTTGGCAACTCAGCAGTAACGCGGCGCAGTGGTAAATCGCGCTTGACCCGGATGTCTCCTCTTTCGCCTGCGAATATTTTTATGTCCATGTTTAGACCGCTGTCTATCTATATCGGTGCGCGTTACACGCGGGCCAAACGCCGTAACCACTTCGTTTCCTTTATCTCCCTGACTTCCATGATCGGCTTGGCACTCGGCGTGTTGGTTATGATTGTGGTGCTGTCGGTGATGAATGGTTTCGACCATGAGATGCGCACCAAGGTGCTCGGCATGGTGCCGCACGCCACGGTCGAAAGCGCGCAGCCCATCGATGACTGGCGCAGCATCGCCGCCCCCATGCAAAAGCATCCGCAAGTGTTGGCCGTCGCGCCCTTTGTGCAGATGCAGGGGCTGCTGACCTATGGCGATCAGGTGCAGAAGGTGCTGATTAACGGCATCGATCCCGCCGAAGAGAGCAAGGTGTCGATCATCGGCGACTATTTCGTCGATGGCCAAGGCAGCCTCGATGAGCTGAAAGCCGGCGAATTCGGCATCCTCATCGGCAATATTGCGGCAAAAAAACTCGGGGTCAGCGTCGGCGACAAAGTCACCTTCGTTGCGCCTGAAGTCACGGTAACGCCGGCGGGCATGTTTCCGCGCCTCAAGCGCTTTACCGTGAAGGGGATTTTCCACGTCGGCGCTGGCGAGATAGATGGCTTTGTGGCCATGGCCAATGTGCAGGATCTGGCCCGCTTGCACCGCTGGAAACCCACCCAGGTGCAGGGTTTGCGCTTGAAGTTTGCCGATTTGTTCCAGGCGCCCAAGGTGGCTTGGCAGTTGGCGGCGCGCTTGAGCGATGATTTCTATGCCCGTGACTGGACCCGCACCCAGGGTAACCTGTATCAGGCGATACAGATGGAAAAGGCCATGATCGGTCTGCTGTTGCTGCTAATCGTGGCGGTGGCGGCCTTCAATATTATTTCCACCCTGGTGATGGTGGTCACCGACAAGAAATCCGATATCGCGATTTTGCGCACCCTGGGCGCCACGCCCGGACAAATCATGGCGATCTTTATGGTCCAGGGCACGGTGATTGGGGTGGTCGGCACCCTGCTCGGGGCGCTCTTGGGTTGCCTGGTTGCACTCAATGTCAGCAGCTGGATCG
>JAURXE010000658.1 GCA_030654635.1 Pseudomonas sp. | reverse complement strand
TTTGGCCCTGCGTGACCTGGCCAAGCAGCCGGTGCCGCAGGACGTGTGCGACGCCTATGGTGGTGCGCCCCTGTCGTTCGGTCGTGAGTACATCATTCCCAAGCCAATGGACAAGCGTCTGATCAACGTTGTTTGCGATGCGGTAGCCAAGGCCGCGATCGAAAGCGGTGTGGCGACTCTGCCTTACCCGAAACACTACCCGCTGCAGTCGGTTGATGATGTGTTTAACGGTTAATGGTCGCAGTTGGATGCGCTAACTAAGCCTTGGCGCAATTAAAAAAACCGCTCACCTTCATCGGTGAGCGGTTTTTTTGTGCGTGGTGAATAACCCAGCTAAGGGCGCTGGGCGGGCTGCTGTTTGGGCTTAGAACAAATCGATCGGCGTTGCTTCGTCTTCGGGGAGCGGGCTGCCCGGTGCGCTCTGGTTGGGGTCGAGTTCACTCATCGCTGGCGGCGAGTCCTCGCTCTTGAACAGCTCAAAATAGGCATTTTCAGCGCCGGGGGCGGCAGTGCGGCCGCTCAGCGGATCAATCCGCAGGCTGAGTATGCCGGGCGGCTCGGGAAGCATGTGGGCGGGTTTGTCTTTGAGTGCTGCGCTCATGTAATTCATCCAGATCGGCAGCGCGACAGTGCCGCCAAACTCGTTGCGGCCGAGGCTTTCGGGTTGATCAAAGCCGGCCCAGACGGTAGTCATGTAGTCGGCGTTAAAACCGGAGAACCAGCTGTCTTTAGATTCGTTGGTGGTGCCGGTTTTACCGGCCAGGTCGCTGCGGCCCATCGCCAGTGCGCGGCGTGCGGTGCCGCGCTTGATAACATCCTGCAGCATGTTGGTGAGGATGAATGCGGTGCGGGCGTCAACGATACGCTCGGCTGCTGCCGGCTCGTAGTCGGGCGTTGAACTACTGGTGTCGATGGCTTCGTCGTTATTTTCAGCGGGTGGAGTGTTTTGCGGCACGCTGGGTGGATTGGCGATGAATAGAGGCTTGCCTTCGCGGCTGTCGATACGGGCAATCAAGTAGGGCGCAATTTTGTAGCCGCCGTTCGCGAAGGTGCACCAGCCAGTAGTGATTTCCAGAGGGGTTAAGTTGGCGGTGCCCAGTGCCAACGAAAAATTGCGCGGCAAATCTTGCTTGTTAAAGCCAAAGCGGCTGACGTATTTCAGTGCGTAATCCATGCCTATGGCCTGCAGCACTCGAATCGACACCAGATTGCGCGACTTGTACAGCGCCTCACGCAGGCGGATGGGGCCGAGAAAGGTGTTGTTGTCATTTTTCGGCCGCCACGCTTCTTCCATGCCGGCTTCCTGGAACACGATCGGCGCGTCATTGACCAGACTGGCGGCGGTGAAGCCGTTATCTAGGGCTGCGCTGTAGATAAAGGGCTTAAAGCTTGAGCCGGGCTGCCGCTTGGCTTGGGTGGCGCGGTTGTAATTGCTTTGCTCAAAGGAGAAACCGCCGACCAGAGCCCGGATCGCACCGTTTTGCGGGTCGAGGGAGGAGAGGGCTGCTTGCGCCGTGGGTATTTGGCTGAACAGCAGGTTGCCGTCGGCTTGGCGCTGCACGCGAATAAGGTCACCAATTTGTGCTACATCGGCCGGTTGTTGCGGGCGTGCGCCCATGCTGTTCGGGCCCAGAAAAGGTCGCGCCCACTTCATGCTGTCCCAGCTGACGGCTTCCTCGGTGCCAGTGCGATTGATGACCAGTAAGCCGCTTTTTTCGACCTGGGTTACGATAACCGGTTCAAGTCCGCCTACTGAGCGGTGCTTGCTCAGTTCTGCTTGCCAGGACTCGCGTGTCATACCGGTTAGCCGGGTTTCCGGGCCTCGGTAACCATGACGCTGGTCATAGCTCAGCAAGCCGGCACGCACCGCGCTGCTGGCTGCTTGCTGGAGTTCGCTGGAAACCGTAGTGGTTACCCGAAAGCCTTCGGTGTAGGCATCGCTGCCATAGCGACCGACCATTTCGGCGCGGGCCATCTCGGCAATATAAGGTGCGTCGAGCTCGGGTGTTGGTCCGTGGTAAGAGGCGTTACTTGGCTCGTCGATGGCGGCCTGGTAGCGGGACTGGTCAATTTTGCCCAGTTTGAGCATGCGGCCGAGAATCCAGTCGCGCCGCTCTTTGCTGCGGGTCGGATTAATCAGTGGATTAAAGCGCGATGGCGCCTTGGGCAAGCCGGCGATGGCGGCCATTTCTGCAAGGCTGATTTCGCGGATCGATTTGCCGTAGTAAACCTGGGCGGCGGCCTCAATGCCGTAGGCGCGATTGCCCAAATAAATCTTATTGACGTAAAGCTCGAGAATTTCATCTTTACTGAGCTCGCGCTCGATCTGCAGTGCCAGCAGGATCTCGTTAATCTTGCGTGAGAAGCTACGCTCGCTACTCAGAAAGAAATTTTTCGCCACCTGCATGGTGATCGTGCTGCCGCCGGATTGAATATGACCACTTTTCAATAATTGCGAGGCGGCCCGCATCAGGCTGCCGGGGTCGACGCCATAATGGTTAGCAAAATTGTCATCCTCGGCCGAAAGCAGGGCGGAGATAAAGTCGGGTGGAACGTCATTAATGCGGATCGGACTGCGGCGCATTTCGCCGAACTCGGCAATAAGTTTGCCGTCGCTGCTGAAGACCCGCAGCGGGATCTGCAATTGGATGCGCCGCAGTGACTCGACGGATGGTAGGCCGGGGCTAAGATAGAGGTAGGCGCCGCTGATGCTGAGAAGCAATCCGCAGAAAATGGCAAATCCAGACCAGCAAATAAACTTAAGCAAGCGCATCAAGATTCTTGGATTTCCAGATAAAAGAATGAGTTAAGCGGAAGCTGAAGCTGAAAAACGAAACTGATCACATTATAAGCGGGTTTTTTGCTGGGTAGCCATTTGCGCTTCTGTCAAGACTGTTATTTAATGTAAAAAAACATAAATCCTCCGTAAGTCGCGGATGCAGATAGGAAATCAGTCGTGCTAGGGCTCTTCAATAAGAAAGCGAACACGCTGCTGGGGATCGACATTAGTTCGACCTCGGTCAAGCTCCTTGAACTGAGTCGCTCAGGCAGCCGCTACAAGGTAGAGGCCTACGCTGTGGAGCCGCTGCCGCCTAATGCAGTGGTCGAAAAGAATATCGCCGAATTAGAGGGCGTTGGTCAGGCTCTCGCTCGGGTTTTGGCTAAAGCTAAAACTGGCGTTAAGTTCGTCGCGGTCGCGGTCGCCGGTTCTGCAGTAATCACCAAAACCATCGAGATGGAGGCCGGCCTTTCTGATGATGAACTGGAAAACCAGCTCAAGGTTGAGGCGGATCAGTACATCCCTTATCCGCTTGAAGAAGTTGCGATTGATTTCGAAGCCCAGGGGCCATCTGCGCGTAATCCTGAACGGATAGAAGTTTTGTTGGCGGCCTGCCGCAAAGAAAACGTTGAGGTGCGCGAGGCGGCTTTGGCCTTGGCCGGTCTTACCGCGAAAGTTGTCGATGTCGAGGCTTATGCGCTAGAGCGGGCCTATGGCTTGTTGGTTTCGCAGCTCGATAATGGCCAGGATGATCTGACCGTTGCTGTCGTCGATATCGGCGCGACCATGACCACGCTCAGCGTCTTGCATAACGGCAAAACCATCTACACCCGCGAACAGCTTTTTGGTGGCAAGCAGCTTACCGAAGAAGTTCAGCGCCGCTACGGCTTGTCGGTTGAAGAGGCCGGTCTAGCTAAGAAGCAAGGTGGCCTGCCGGACGACTACGATAGCGAAGTGTTGCAGCCGTTCAAAGAAGCTGTGGTGCAGCAAGTTTCACGCTCACTACAGTTCTTTTTTGCCGCGGGTCAGTTTAATGATGTGGATTACATTCTCTTGGCTGGTGGTACTGCGTCTATTCCTGATTTGGATCGATTGATTCAGCAAAAAATAGGCACGCCGACACTGGTGGCCAATCCATTTGCTGAGATGGCCTTGAGCAGTAAGGTTAACGCTGGTGCCTTGGCTAGCGATGCGCCTGCCTTGATGATCGCGTGCGGTTTAGCGATGAGGAGTTTCGATTAATGGCGCGGATTAACTTACTCCCCTGGCGGGAGCAATTACGTGAAGAGCGCAAGCAGCGATTTCTCGTAACGCTCGCCGGTGTATTTATTGTTGCTGCTGGTTTGGTATTTCTTGGTGATCAGTATCTGAGCAGTGCCATTGAGCAGCAAAGTGCGCGCAATGATTTTGTGCGTAAAGAAATTGCTGTGCTGGATGCGCGAATCAAGGAAATTAGCGAGTTAAAAACCCGCCGTCAGCAGTTGCTGGAACGGATGAAAATCATTCAGGATTTGCAGGGTAATCGACCCATTATTGGTCGGGTTTTTGACCAGTTGGTCCGCACTCTGCCTGATGGTGTGTATTTTACCGGGTTAAAGATGACGGGCAAAAATATTGCGATTGTTGGTGCATCTGAATCGAATAATCGTGTTTCAAGCTTGATGCGTAATCTCGATGGTTCTGATTGGTTGACTGCGCCAAATTTGACTGAGGTTAAAGCTGATACGCCCGGAGAGATGGGGCAGTCGAATATTTTTCAGTTGAGCGTGCAGCAAACGCAACCGGTTGTTGAAGTGCAAGGGGCTAAAAAATGAGTTTTGCCGACGCTCTCAATGATCTAAAGAAATTAGATGTGTCAGAACTCGATGTAAATAACATTGGTTCTTGGCCTGCGGCAGTAAAGGCTATTGTATGTTTTTTACTGTTGATTGCAGTGCTTGGTCTTGGCTATCAGTTTCAGCTTAAGGACAGGCAGATTAATCTCGAGCAGCGGTCTGCAGAAGAGCTAACCCTGAAGGAACAGTTTGCAAGCAAGGCATTTCAAGCGGCAAATTTAGATGCTTATAAAGATCAGATGGTTGAAATGGAGTCTTCATTCGCTGGTCTGCTACGTCAATTGCCTAGTGATACTGAAGTTCCAGGTCTGCTTGAGGATGTGACACGTACCGGGCTCAATAGTGGTTTGGAATTTGAAGAAATTAAGCTGCTGCCGGAAGTGACTCAGCAATTTTATATCGAATTGCCAATTCAGATAAGTGTGTTAGGACGTTATGAAGACTTGGCCACTTTTGCTAGTGCTGTCGCAAGCTTGCCGCGAATTGTGACGCTGCATGATTTTGAGTTGAAGCCGGATGGTGGCGATAGTGCGTCAAGGTTGCGTATGAATATATTGGCAAAAACTTATAGATATAATGATAAGGGCTTGCCGGCTACTGATAAGGGGCTAAAGAAATGAACTATGCCCAGTTTGTTTTTTGTGTGGCGATTTTTGTTGGTCTGGGTGGTTGTGATACGGGTCGTGAATTTAGCGATCTGCAGGCTTATATGGATGAGGTTCGCGCGCGACCCAAGGGTTCGATTGAGCCGTTGCCGCAATTTCAGCCGTATGAGCCTTTTACTTATCACGCGGGAGGGATGCGTAGCCCCTTTCAGAAACCAGTTAAGATTGATGTGGCAAGTCAGCAAAAGGGTTCAAAAGATATAAAGCCAGATGAGACTCGTGTTAAACAATTCCTTGAGGGTTTCAATATCGAGGCCTTTCAAATGGTTGGGACTCTTTCCGGTGCTACTGGTGTCTTTGCATTGGTGAAAGGCGCTGGCGGTGTGTATCGGGTCAAGGTAGGCGACTATCTTGGGACCAATCATGGGCGGATTTTGGCGATCAATGAATCTAAAATAGATGTGATCGAAATTGTTCCCGATGGTGAAGGTGGTTGGCTAGAGCGCCCACGCAGCCTTGCACTCAGTGAGTCTACGAAAGGGTGAGGTCTAATATGAATAACAATTACCGGTCAGCACTACGGAATCACACAATGAAAAACACCCTGTCGCGCCTAAGTATTTCACTGTTCTTAGCCTCAATGTCTCAATCATTGTTTGCTGCAGATCTTCAATCGCTTGATGTTGCCGCTCTGCCTGGCGATAAAGTTGAATTGAAGTTAACTTTTGATGAGCCAGTAGCGGTCCCGAAGGGTTATACGATTGAGCAGCCCGCACGTATTGCGCTTGATTTGCCCGGGGTTATAAATAAATTAGGTGCGAAAAATCGCGAGCTCGGCGTTGGCAATGCTCGCAGTGTCACAGTCGTCGAGGCGGGTGATCGAACACGGTTAATCGTTAACTTAACGAATTTGGCTGCTTATAATGCTCGAGTTGAAGGTAATAATTTATTTGTCGTAATAGGTGACGGTGCGGGTAGTGCTTCGCCAGTGCGGACGTCGGCGATTGCGGCGCCAATTAAATCGGCGCCTAAAGCTTATATGTCTACCGCCAAGGCTATTAGAAGTGTTGACTTTCAGCGCGGTGAGCAGGGTGCTGGAAACGTAGTGATTGAGCTTTCGGATCCTAGTGTTAGCCCGGATATTCAGGATCAGGGCGGGAAAATTATGCTGAGCTTTGCTAAAACCCAGTTGCCTGATGCATTGCGTGTGCGCCTGGATGTAAAGGATTTCGCCACCCCAGTGCAGTTTGTAAATGCACAAAGCCAAGGTGATAAGGCAACAATTAGTATTGAGCCAACTGGATTGTATGATTATTTGGCTTATCAGACTGATAATAAGTTGATTGTTAGTATTAAGCCGCTAAGCAAGGAAGAAAAGGATAAGCGTAAGGCGGAGTCGTTTGCGTACTCTGGTGAAAAGCTTTCGTTGAACTTTCAAGATATTGATGTTAGGTCGGTGCTGCAGTTAATCGCAGATTTTACTGACTTGAATTTGGTGGCTAGTGATACGGTTGAGGGTAATATAACTCTTCGCTTGCAGAATGTTCCT
>JAURXE010000654.1 GCA_030654635.1 Pseudomonas sp. | reverse complement strand
TCCTCCAAGGTTTCGATGCAATCGGCGACGAAGGCCGGGCACATCACCAGCAGTTTTTTCACCCCCTGCCCGGCCAATTCCGTCAAGCGCGCCTCGGGATAGGGTTCGATCCACTTGGCCCGACCTAGCCGCGATTGGAAGGACACCGACCATTGCTCGGGACGCAGCCCCAACTTGGCCGCCAGTAATTCGGCGCTGCGCAGGCACTGAGCGCGGTAACAGTTGGCCATCACTTGCGGCGAAGCCGTGCGGCAGCAATCCGGGCCTTTTAAACACTCACCACTGGGGTCGAGCTTGTGCAGATGCCGCTCGGGCAAGCCGTGAAAACTCAGCAGCAGATGATCAAAGCCCTGGGCCAAATGAGCGCGGGCACTGTCGGCCAAGGCCTCGATGTATTCAGGCTGTTGGTAAAATGGCGACAAAATCGAAAACTGCATGTCCAGCGCCTGTGCCCGCACCACTCGCTTGGCCTCCTCGATCACGGTGGTCACCGTGCTGTCGGCAAACTGCGGGTACAGCGGCGCCAGGGTCACGCGACGAATCCCCTGGGCAGCCAAACGGCTTAGCACTGTTTCGATGGACGGCTCGCCGTAACGCATCGCCAACTCCACCGGACCGGCCTGCCATTGGCTTTGCATCAGTTTTTGCAATCGCCGGCTGATGGCCACCAAAGGCGAGCCTTCTGGCCACCAGATGGAGGCGTAGGCGTGGGCTGACGCGGCCGGCCGCTTCCACAAAATCAACGACACCAGCAGGCGCCGCAGCGGCCACGGCAGGTCGATAACATAGGGGTCCATCAAAAATTCATTGAGGTAACGGCGTACATCCGCCACCTCGGTCGAGGCCGGCGAACCTAAATTAACCAGCAGCAAAGCGTGAGTGGTCATGCAGCATCCTCTGGGCCGAGAAGATCGTTCAAGGCCATTTGCACATCATTAAAACGAAACTCAAAACCGGCCGCGCTCAAGCGACTCGGCAGTGCCCGCTGGCCTCCCAAGAGCAAGCCGGCTAACTCGCCCAGCAACCCCCGCAACACCCAGGCCGGCACCGGCAACAGAGTTGGGCGGTGCAACACGCGGCCCAAGGCTTGGGTAAATTCACTGTTGCGCACCGGCACAGGCGCACAGGCATTGAAGGCACCGCGAGCGCCTGGGTGGTGCAACAGAAAATCGATTAAAGCGACCTGATCGGCCAAATGAATCCACGGCAGCCATTGTCGACCATTCCCCAGCCGCCCTCCTAGCCCAAACTTAAAAGGCGTTAGCAGACGCGCCAAAAAGCCGCCATCACGGGCCAACACCAACCCCGTGCGCAACAACACCACCCGAATGCCCAGGGCTTGCGCCTGTTGCGCCTCAAACTCCCAGGCGGTGCACAACTGCGCGGCAAAATCGTTGCCCACTGCGGGCGAATCATCGGTCAATAAATGCTCACCGCCATCGCCATACCAACCCAGCGCCGAGCCCGACAACAGCACCTGCGGTTTGGCCGCGCGCTGCCCCAGCCAACTGACCAATTGCGCAGTCAGCTCAACCCGACTGGCCAGCAGCAAGGCTTTGCGTTTGCGGGTCCAGGGCCGATCGGCAATCGGCGCACCAGCCAGATTAATCACCGCATCCAGGGGTTGATCTCCGTAATCGGCCAACTGGCGGATGCCACGCACCGATGCGCCACATAAACCGGGCACCTGTTCGGGCTGGCGACTCCACACCACTAGGCTATGACCTTGCGACAACCAATAATGACAAAGGCTACGACCAATAAGCCCGGTACCGCCGGTCAGCAATATGTGCATGGCATCTTCCTCGCGTGGACGAAAATATAATTAGCACCCTAGTCTGATTTATGACGCAGCTGTGTGTCTCAGCCACCTCCGCGCACCATCCCATCATTAAAGAAGACTGGAGAGCGCACCAAACAAACCTGTACAATTTTTTTATATTGTACAGTATATGCACAAAGAATAGTCTGGCGTCATCGGCCTGAGGTAAGCATGAATACATCAATCGCCATTATCGGCACCGGCATTGCCGGTATCAGCGCAGCCCATAGCCTGCGAGCCGCCGGCCACTCCGTGCAATTGTTTGACAAGAGTCGCGGCAGCGGCGGCCGGATGGCCAGCAAGCGCAGCGATGCGGGCGCGCTGGACTTGGGCGCGCAGTATTTCACCGCCCGTGATCGTAATTTTGTCGACGTGGTGCAACAGTGGAAGACGCGTGGCTGGGTCGAGCGCTGGATGCCCAAGCTCTATCATGCCAGTCATGGTCAACTGAGTTTTTCACCGGATGAACAAGTTCGCTGGGTCGGCACCCCGCGCATGAGTTCCATTACCCGTGCCATGCTTGCCGGCATGCCGGTGCAGTTCGGCTGTAGGATTACAGAGGTGTTTCGCGGTGAACACCATTGGAGCCTAGTGGACGCCGAAGGCAATACCCACGGCCCCTTTACTCATGTAATCGTCGCAACACCCGCGCCGCAAGCCACCACGCTACTGGCTGCAGCCCCGAAACTGGCTGGCGCGGCCGCCAGCGTGGTAATGGAACCCACTTGGGCGAT
>JAURXE010000641.1 GCA_030654635.1 Pseudomonas sp. | reverse complement strand
GATGACTACGCCCAGAGTGTTTTTCAGCTTCATCCGTAAATTCCTATCGTGGTGAAATTGTTCAAAATTGCAGCTGTACACAATCAAGTACAACTTAGCAGCGGACTTTAACACAGCAAAGCCCGATATAAATGAAATTTTCACCTAACTATTCATCGGTAGCATCAGCAAATTTCTCACGCAAGCGATCCAGTGCTCTTTTGTAACGCATTTTCGTGGCACTAAGGCCCATGTGCATGATGTCCGCAATCTCTTGAAACTCCAGTTCTGCGACAAAACGCAGCACGAGAATCTCGCGATCAATCGGGTTGACATGCACCAGCCAACGATCCAGCCCTACACGGTCTTCGGCCTTAACCGGCTTCTCTTCTATCGCCTCTTCCAGCGGATCAAGGCTTAACGCATCAAGCAAGCGGCGTTTGCGGCGCTCTTTACGGTATTGGGTAATACACTCGTTATAAGTAATGCTATAGAGCCATGTTTTAAACTTGGACTTGCCTTCGAAGTTCTTTAGACCATACAAAACCTTAAGCATGACCTCTTGGCAAACATCATCGGCATCACGTTCGCTACCCAAATAACGGGCGCAGACATTGAATAGGGTGCGCTGGTAGCGGCGCATCAATTCTTCGTAGGCACGGGTGATGTGCAGTAACTCGACATTCGCCCGCGCTACCAACTCCTCATCAGAGAGTTCGCGGGGATCGTAACGCGAGGATAGCGCTTGAGTTTTATTCAAAACGAAGTGGGCCGACAGTCAGGTCAAAACCGCCACAACCCATACCCCAAAGGACTGGATTAGCGACATACATTAGCAGGGTTTAGCGTATTAGCGACTGCTGACACGCTGCTCGAGCAGTACCCGATTGGCCAGCGAAACCAGTTCGCCAGCCTCGGTCAGCACGATGGTTTTCACCGTACCGATCTCTTCAATCTGGCCTTCGACCTCACCCACCTGAATTTGTTGCCCTACTTCATAAAGCTCACGAACATAAATGCCGGCCAGGATTTGCCCAGCAATCTGCCGACTGCCTAGGCCTAACGCCAGCGCCACAGCCGAACCAACCGAAATCAGCACAATGGCAATTACGTTGTTGAGCAACTCGGTTTTCACCTCCAGCTGCCCAATCGCCACCGAAAGGCTGATGATAATAATCAGCCACTGAGCAATCCGCGCCAAGCCATTGGCATACTCATGCCCAACAGCTTCGGCAGCGCCACGTACCAGCCCACTAAGCAACTGCGCCGCCAATACGCCGGCCAGCAGAATTAACGCCGCGCCAAACACCTTGGGCACATACAAGGCCAGCACGTCGAGGGTTGCCGAGACACGCTCAAGCCCCAGCTGATCAACTGCCGAAACCAAAAACACCAGCAGCACAAACCAGTAAATGATTTTGCCGATCAGGGTCGAAACCGGTACCTGAATACCTACCCGAGCCAGCAACTTGGTGAGACCGGTACCCGCCATCAGGCGATCCAGGCCAATTTTAGCCAACACCTTGGAGAGCAAGGTATCGAGCAATTTAGCCAGCACAAAGCCGAGCAAGACCAGAACCATCGCCACAATCAGGTTCGGGATGAAAACTGCCACCTTTGACCAAACCGCTGCCATAGCGCCGACCAAGCCTTGTGTTACCGGATCAAATTCCATAATTAATCAGCCTTATTAGCAGTGCTGTTGGTGGCTTTACGCCGTGATACAGGGGCGAGATGGGGGGAGCCTTTGCTGACTGCCAGCATGGTGGCGCCGAACCAATGGCCGACCAGGCTAAAAATTTCGCCAGCGCCAATTTGCCGATTGGCTGTTTTCAATACCCGACCCAGGCACGCATCGTCATCATGAGTCGATGGCGCAGTGTTGAGTAGCTCACGCAGGGACTGTTCAAAAGGATCGTGCATACGCACCTCTAGGGTCATGTCGGCTAGACGCATTGAGACGCAAGCAAGTCACGTCATAGCCAGCGCAAGCGGCGAAACAACCACCACTGGCCGAAGGTCAAGGCGCCCATCAATATGCACACCAGGATAAAGGCATAGGGCAACTCCGCCCCCGGAATACCGCCGACGTTAATGCCTAGCAAACCGGTTAAAAAACTCAGCGGCAGGAAAAAACCAGTAATGATGCCGAAGCGGTACATGGTGCGATTCATTTGCTCGGACATGCGCCGGTGTTCGGACTCCAGAATCAGCGCAACCCGCTCACGAATCAGCTCAAGCTCTTCCAGATAGCGGGTCAGGTGGTTATTTAACTCATTCCAGTAACCACAGGCATCAGGGCTGAACCAGGCGCGTTTATTGCTGGCCAGCTGCGCATATATATCCCGTTGCGGTGCCAGAAAGCGTCGCAGGCTGGCCGAACGACGGCGAATTTGCTGCAGCTGTGCATGATCAGGAACGTAACGCACATCGTTATCGATGCGCTCCTCCTCAACATCAACCGGCTCGGTGAGCCCCACCACCAAGGTTTCGATCTTACTGGTGAGCTGAGTGGCCAAGCCCAGAATCAAGTCCGAGGTATTCTTCGGCCCGCGCCCCTGACTGAACTGCTCAACCAAGTCGCTGACCGCCCGCAAGGGCCGCATGCGCATGGAGATAACGCGTTGAGCGTCAGCAAAAATGCGCACCGAGACCATATCCTCAGGCTCGGCACCCGGATTGAGATTGACCCCACGTAAAAACAGCAGCATCTCATCGGCCGGCAAGCTCAATAATCGTGGCCGGGTGTTTTCTTCGAGCAGCAAGTCGCAGCTGAACTCACTGAGCCCGCTGTGCTGACGCAACCACTCTTGCGCCAGCGGATGACTGCGATCCCAGTGCAGCCAAAGACTTTCATCAGGCTGCAAGATCAGCTGATCCAAATCCTCACAGCCAAGCTCGCGAGCCCCGCCGGCGCCATCCAGCACAAACCCCTGCACCAGGCCGCACGCCTCGTTTACATCTTCGTGCATTGCTATTTCCATGGCGTGCCAAGCACAGCCGCAAGCCCAGTGTTAGAACACCCGCGCAAAATAGGCTGGCGAATCATTAAGCAGGCATAGTCAGCGCTTGTGGCGAGACGATAACGCCATTGTTGTCGGCATATACGTACTCACCCGGACGAAAAGTTACGCCGCCAAAGGTTACTGCCACATTCAAATCACCAATACCGCGTTTGTCGGTTTTCATTGGATGGCTGGCCAATGCCTGCACGCCCAGATGGGTTTGCGCTATCACATCGACGTCGCGAACGCAGCCGTACACCAGCAAGCCTTCCCAGCCATTTTTGGCGGCTTTTTCGGCCAGCATGTCGCCGAGCAAAGCGCGGCGCAGCGAACCGCCACCATCGACCACCAGGACCTTGCCTTTGCCGTTCAGCTCGACTTGATCCTTGACCAAGGAGTTATCTTCGAAGCATTTGATGGTGACTATCTCGCCACCAAAGGAGTCGCGGCCGCCGAAATTACTGAACATCGGTTCAACCACCTGTACCAGTTCTGGATAGGCGTCGCACAAATCTGGGGTTATGTAGTGCATGGTAAAACTCCGCTAAAAATCAAAAATTAAACATCAATACCAATTCGATCGCCCTGATAGACCAGCCGCAAAGGCTGCAAAATTACGGCTCGAACACCTAGAGCATCAGCTGTCGACCACGATCTGAAAGCCCCGTTCCCGGGGCAGCGTTACAGCTTAGCCGTGTCTGGCACCGGCTGAAACGCCGCAGGCAAACACTGCTGGCGCAACCAATGCTCAACCAGAGGCCAGACTTCACGTTGCGCCTGCTTGCTCACCAGCATTTCCACATGGCCAAAATCGTCAGTAAAACCAGTCTTGCGCCCCAGACAAAGATATTCGCGGATCGCCGAGCCAAACTGTTTGAGCAGTTTGCGGCACGCCCAAGGTGGATCCTGTCGATCGCCCTCGGCACTCACCGCCAACACCGGCACCTTAACCTCGGCAAGCCCGGCCCACCAGTCGCGCTCGGTGTCGCCAAAACGGCCAAACAAGCCGTGCCAGCGCAGGCTTTCTAAGGCTAGGCCGATAGGTTCATCTTCTGGTCCGCGCTTAAGCCTTGAGCCGGAAATATGCGCAAAACGCTTGAGCAACAAGCGCCCACCCCACTCCACCGGCGGCATTTTCAGCGGCCAATAGACCCGGCTAATTTGACTGCCAAACAGCGCCACGGAGGCCGCGTCTTGCTCGCTCAAATAATGCCCACCCAAGGCGGCGGTCAGTGTCGTGCCGCCGAGTGAATGGCCAATCCAGTGCGGCGCCTGCAGGGTTTTCTCGCGGACAAAAGCGGCGATTGCCGGCAGATCATAGCGGGCGTAGTCACTGACCCGATTAGCCTTGTAGTGCTGATTACGTGGCGACAAGCCATGCCCGCGCATCTCGGCAATCCACACATCAAAACCACTGCGCGCCAAATGCGCGCCCAAGCCAATGGCCTTGGGCGAATACCAAAAACGCCGATTAGAGAAACTGCCATGCAGCAGAATGACTGGCACGCCACGAGCCTGCTCAAAACCTGGCAAGCCCAAGCGAGTCAGCGCTAACTCGACGGTTGAATCCGGGCTATTGCCGGGCTTTAGACGATAAACGTCTTCGGTCAGGTCATTACGAAACTCGGCGCTCATCAGCGCCACGGGAAATAGTTCACTGCTGCTTTGCATAGTGTTTCTGGCATAAAAAAAGACGGGAATGCCCCGTCCTTTTGTTAAGTAATGCGATTACGCCTGGCTTTCAGCCAGGAACAACCAGGTATCGAGCACCGAATCGGGGTTCAGCGAAACGCTTTCAATCCCCTGCTCCATCAACCACTTGGCCAAATCGGGATGATCGGACGGGCCCTGACCGCAGATACCAATGTATTTATTGGCCTTACGGCACGCCTGAATGGCATTCGACAGCAGCTTTTTAACCGCCGGATTACGCTCATCAAACAGGTGCGCGATGATCCCCGAATCGCGATCGAGGCCCAGGGTGAGCTGGGTCAAATCGTTGGAACCGATCGAGAAGCCATCGAAGAACTCGAGGAACTCATCGGCCAGAATCGCATTGGAGGGCAGTTCGCACATCATAATCACGCGCAGGCCATTTTCGCCACGGGACAAGCCGTTGCTGGCCAACAGATCAATCACCTGACTGGCTTCGCCCAAGGTGCGTACGAACGGCACCATGATCTCGACGTTGGTCAGACCCATCTCATTGCGGACTTTCTTCAGCGCCCGGCATTCAAGCTCGAAGCAATCACGGAAGGATTCGCTGATATAGCGCGAGGCGCCACGGAAACCCAGCATCGGGTTTTCTTCTTCCGGCTCGTACAGTTTGCCGCCGATCAAGTTGGCGTACTCGTTGGACTTGAAGTCCGACAGCCGCACTATCACCTTCTTCGGCCAGAAGGCCGCCGCCAAGGTGCTGATGCCCTCGACCAGCTTCTCGACATAGAAGCCCACCGGATCGCCATAACCGGCGATGCGTTTCTCGACGCTATCCTTGATCTCTGCCGGCAAGCTGGCGAAGTTCAGTAGCGCCTTGGGGTGCACGCCAATCATGCGATTGATGATGAATTCGAGCCGCGCCAGACCCACACCTTCATTAGGCAACTGGGCGAAATCGAAGGCGCGATCGGGGTTGCCGACGTTCATCATGATCTTGAACGGCAGATCCGGCATGGCATCGACCGAATTCTTGCGGATATCAAAACCCAGCTCGCCTTCGAAGATAAAGCCAGTGTCACCCTCGGCGCAGGACACGGTAACGCCCTGACCGTCTTGCTAAATGTGGGTCGCATTGCCGCAACCGACCACCGCCGGAATACCCAGTTCACGGGCAATAATGGCC
>JAURXE010000636.1 GCA_030654635.1 Pseudomonas sp. | reverse complement strand
TTTGGCGACTTTATCCTCGAAGGCGATGCCCAACTGGGCGCCGTGGCGGCCCTCTATGGCCTCAAACTAGAGGGTGCCGAAGGTCAGTTGCACCTCGGCCGTTTTATCGCCCACCAGATCGGCGGTCAGCCGGTGATCGGTGACCAGGTGGAGTGGAATGGTCTGACCTGGACTGTCGCGCTGATGGACGGGAATAAAATCCGCAAAGTCGGGGTCAAGTTCCCCGAGGGCGGACGCCCCGGCCCCGGCCTGTTCCTCTAAGCGCGGCTTGCCAAGCTGTGGCGTTCGGCGCCGATTGCGGCCGGCCAGCGCCGCGTGCAGCGCTGGTCGTGCCATTGGCCGCTGTCGTTCGCGACCTTTGTCCGCGGCCTGTTAAACTGCCCTCATTCAAGAGCCTTACGAAGCCCTACCATGCCCTCTTTGCGTAATTTATTAGTCGCCACCCTGCTCGGGCTTTGCCTGTCCATTCAACCCTCGCAAGCTGCGGAGCTACCGTCCAGCGCCCAGGTGCAAAGCACCTTGGACAGCCTGGCCGACCGCAAGCTGCCGGAGGCCGAGCAAAAGGCGCTGCAAAAGACTCTTGAGCAAACCCTGAGCTTTATCAATCTGGCCGAGGCCAGCGACAAGGCGCTGGCCCAGCTGAAAATTCAACTGGCCAGCGCGCCGCAGCAGATCAACGACGCCCAGCGTGAGTTGACCCGCCTGCAAAGCAGCCCCAGCAAACCGGTGGCGCAGCGTTACGGCAGCGCCCCCGCCGCACAACTGGAAAATTTGCTGAACGAGCGCACCAACCAACTGAGCGTCTGGCAAGCAGCGCTGAGCGACGCCAATAGCCTGCTGATCACCTCGCAAACCCGGCCGGAACGCGCCCAGGCGGAAATCAGCGCCAGCCAGATCCGCCTGCAGGCGATCAGTGGCCTGCTCAAGAACGGCAAAGACAATGGCAAAGTCCGCAGCTCCGAGCAGCGCACCTTGCTGCTGGCCGAACAAGCCGCACTGAATGCCCAGTTACTGCTGCGCCGCAGTGAGCTGGCCAGCAACAGCCAGCTGCAGGATATCGGCAGCAGCCAGCGCGACCTGCTGACCGAGCGGATTACCCGCAGCGAGCAGGAAACCCGCGAGTTACAGGCGCTGATCAACGATAAGCGCCGCCTGCAGTCGGAAAAAACCGTTGCCGAACTCTCGGCCGAGGTGCAGAAAGCCGGCGCAGGCAACCTGCTGGCCAACGAAAGCGCGACCAACCTGAAGATTTCCGACTACTTGCTGCGGGTCACCACCCGCCTCAATGAACTCACCGAGCAGAACCTGCAAACCAAGCAACAACAGGACAACCTCAACCAGAGCGATCAGGCTCTGGAAGAGCAGATCAGCGTGCTCAAGGGCAGCCTGCTGCTGGCCAAAATCCTCAACCAGCAAAAACAGGCACTGCCGCAGATTCGAGTGGAAAAAAACCTCGCCGATGAAATCGCCGATATCCGCCTCTATCAGTTCGAACTGGGCCAGCAACGCGAGAAAATCAGCAGCCCAAGCTTGTATGTCGACCAGCTGCTGGCCAGCCAAGCCACCGAACAGGTCACCCCCGAGTTGCGCAAAGCCTTGCTGGAGCTGGTGCTTAGCCGCAGCGAACTGCTCGATCAGTTGAATCGCGAACTCAATGAGCTGCTCAATCAGTCGATCACCCTGCAACTGGGTCAGAAGCAGCTGCAGAGCACCGCAAAAATCCTGCGCACCACCCTCGACGAGCAGCTGTTCTGGATTCCCAGCAACAAACCCCTCGACCTGGCGTGGCTAAAACAAATACCGCGCCAGTTGGAGCGGCAACTCGGCGCCATCCCTTGGGGCTCCGCCGCCAAGGAGCTGTGGGCCGGGCTGATCAACCAACCCCTGCTGTTTCTGCCGCTGCTGTTGCTGATTGGTGTGCTGCTGTGGAAGCGCAGCTACCTGTACCAGAAGCTCGACGAACTGCATCAGGACATCGGCCACTTCAAGCGTGACAGCCAACTGCACACGCCCCTGGCCTTGCTGCTGAACCTGCTGCTGGCCCTGCCGGGCGGGCTGTTTTTGGCACTCTGTGGCTTTGCCCTGCAGATCGATGCGCGCGGCCAGAACGCCAGCCTCGGCGCGGCGCTGGTGCAGATGGCCGAAGTCTGGATGCTGTTCTACACCACCTATCGGATTCTCAGCCCAGGCGGGGTGGCCGAGCTGCATTTTCGCTGGAACCGTCCGCAAGTGGCCTTCCTGCATTCCAAGGTGCGCCTGCTCGGTCTGATCGTCATGGCGCTGGTGGCGGTCAGCACCGTGGCCGAACACCAACAAGACGTTCTCGACAAAGACGTGATGGGCATCGGCATAGTGCTCAGCTGCTTCTTAGGGATGGCCTGGCTGCTGGCCAAGATAGTGTTCAGCGAGCCGATCCGCGAGCATGCCTCGCCCCTGCGCCAGGCGCTCGGCGTGGGCTTTATCGCCTTGCCCCTGGGCCTTAGCGTGGCGGTTGGCATGGGCTACTTTTACACCTCACTGAAACTCAGCGACCGCCTGATCGAAACCATCTACCTGCTGGTGATCTGGCTGATGATCGAGGCCACCTTCGTCCGCGGCCTGGGCGTGGCGGCACGACGCCTGGCCTACCAGCGGGCGCAGAGCAAACGCCAGGCGCAGGCCAAGGACGGTGCCGATGGCAGCGAGGTCGTGGAAGAACCGGCTCTGCATATCGACCAGGTCAATGAGCAGTCCTTGCGCCTGATCAATCTGGCACTTTTTGCCCTGTTTCTCGGCGGCCTGTACTGGGTCTGGGCTGACCTGATCAGCGTGTTTTCCTACCTCGACAACGTCACCCTGTACGAATACAGCAGTGGTACCGGCGATACCGCCAGCATGGTGCCGATCAGCCTCAGCGACCTGCTCGGCGCCCTGGTGATCATCGTTATTTCCGCCGCCCTGGCGCGCAACCTGCCGGGCCTGCTCGAGGTCCTGGTGCTGTCGCGGCTGAACCTCGGCCAAGGCAGCGCCTACGCCACCACCACCCTGCTGTCCTATGCGATTGCCGCCCTGGGCTTTGTCGCCACCCTGTCGACCCTCGGGGTTAGCTGGGACAAGCTGCAATGGCTGGTCGCCGCGCTGTCGCTGGGCATCGGTTTTGGCATGCAGGAGATCTTCGCCAACTTTATCTCCGGCCTGATCATCCTGTTCGAGCGCCCGGTGCGCATCGGCGACACAGTGACCATCGGCGCGCTGTCAGGCACCGTCAGCCGGATTCAGATCCGCGCCACCACCATCACCGATTTCGACCGCAAAGAAATCATCGTGCCGAACAAGACCTTCGTCACCGATCAGCTGATCAACTGGTCACTCACCGACACCGTGACTCGCGTGGTGCTCAACCTCGGCCTGGCCTACGAGACCGACCTGCCGCTGGCGCGCAAGTTGATTATGCAGGCGGTGGACGACAACGTCCGGGTACTACGCGAGCCTGAGCCGCAGCTGTTCTTCGTCAACATCGGCGCCAGTGCCTTCAACTTTGACCTGCGCTTTCACGTGCGCGAACTCGGCGACCGGCTGCCGGCTACCGACGAGCTGCTGACGGCAATCTCCACCAGCTTTCGCGCCAACGCAGTGGAGATGGCCTTCAACCAGATGGATATCTTCGTCAAGAACCTGCAAGGCCAGGAGGCGCAGCTGGACAGTACCCAGCCACCCTCGGCCGCCCTGCCGAAGACTGCCGCCGAACCCGGCGACGACGCCTGAGCCTGGACGCACCCCGGCAATTCCGAGTATTTTACTCGGAATTGCCGGAGACCTATCTTGAAGTCGCTCACCGACCTGACCTTCGATAACCGCTTCGCCCGCCTGGGCGACGCGTTTTCCACTGCCGTGCTACCCGAGCCAATCGCCGAACCGCAGCTGGTGGTTGCCAGCCACGCGGCCATGACCCTGCTTGACCTTGACCCGGCCCAAGTCGATGAGCCGATGTTTGCTCAGCTGTTCGCCGGCCACAAGCTGTGGAGCACTGCCGAGCCGCGGGCCATGGTCTATTCGGGCCACCAGTTCGGCAGCTACAACCCGCGGCTGGGCGACGGTCGCGGCCTGCTGCTCGGTGAGGTGGTGAATGCCGCCGGCCAGCACTGGGATCTGCACCTCAAAGGCGCCGGGCAAACCCCCTACTCACGCTCCGGCGATGGCCGTGCAGTGCTGCGCAGTTCAATCCGCGAATTTCTCGCCAGCGAAGCCTTATTTGCCTTGGGCATTCCCAGCTCACGGGCTTTGTGTGTGGTGGGCTCCAGCACCCCAGTCTGGCGCGAGCGCCAGGAGTCGGCGGCGATGGTTCTGCGCCTGGCGCCCAGCCATGTGCGCTTCGGCCACTTCGAGTACTTCTATTACACCAAGCAGCCGGAACAACTGCAGGCATTGGCCGAGCATCTGCTGGCCTGTCACTTTCCTGACTGCCGCGAGCAGGCCGAGCCTTACGGGGCGATGTTTACCCGGATAGTCGAGCGCAACGCCGAACTGATCGCCTATTGGCAGGCCTATGGTTTCTGTCACGGAGTGATGAACAGCGACAATATGTCGATTCTCAGCATCACCTTCGATTTTGGCCCTTACGCCTTTCTCGACGACTTCGACGCCCAGCACATCTGCAACCACTCCGATGACACCGGCCGTTACAGCTTCAGCAATCAGGTGCCGATCGCCCACTGGAACCTCAGCGCCCTGGCCCAGGCCTTGACCCCGCTGGTGGAGGTTGAGGCGCTGCGGGCCAGCCTCGGGTTGTTTTTGCCGCTGTACCAGGCCCACTACCTCGACCTCATGCGTCGGCGCCTCGGCCTGCTGAACGCCGAAGACAGCGACCAAGCTCTGGTGGAGCGCCTGCTGCAGCTGATGCAAGGCAGCGCGGTGGATTACAACCTGTTCTTTCGGCGCCTTGGTGAGCAGCCGGTAGACATTGCCCTGGCCAGCCTGCGTGATGAGTTTGTCGACCTGGCTGGTTTCGATCAGTGGGCCGCCGACTACAGCATTCGTGCCGCGAGTAGCGACGACAATCAAACCGAACGACGCGCCCGCATGCACGCGGTCAACCCGCTGTATGTGCTGCGCAACTATCTGGCCCAGCAAGCCATCGAGGCCGCCGAACAGGGCGACTACGGCCCGGTGCGCGAACTGCACGCAGTGCTCAGTCGGCCGTTCGAGGAACAGCCAGGCATGCAACGCTACGCCGAACGGCCACCGCAGTGGGGCAAGCATCTGGAAATCAGCTGCTCGTCCTGACGGCAACCGCGCCCGGCCAAGACAAGCCGCTCAATCTTGGGCATAACGGCATACGCTAGAAACGCCTCGGTCTAACTTAAAGGCCGATTCCTTGTCTTGAGGCATTGACCGCTAGGTGAGTTTTTCCCATGCTGCGGGCTTCTTAACTGCCCCGAAGGAACGTTCGCATGAAACTGGAAACCCTGGCCATCCACGCCGGCTACAGCCCCGACCCGACCACCAAGGCGGTCGCTGTACCCATCTACCAGACCAGCTCGTTCGCCTTCGACAACACCCAGCACGGCGCCGATCTGTTCGACCTCAAGGTGCCGGGCAATATCTATTCGCGGATCATGAACCCCACCAACGACGTGCTGGAAAAACGCGTCGCGGCGCTGGAAGGCGGCGTCGGTGCACTGGCCGTGGCCAGCGGTATGGCGGCCATCACCTATGCGATCCAGACCATCGCCGAAGTCGGCGACAACATCGTCTCGGTGGCCAAGCTGTATGGCGGCACTTACAACCTGTTCGCCCACACCTTGCCGCGCTCGGGCATTGAAGTGCGCTTTGCCAGCCACGACGACATCGCCGGCCTCGAAGCGCTGATCGACAGCCGCACCAAGGCGGTGTTCTGCGAGTCGATCGGCAACCCGGCCGGCAATATCGTCGACCTCAAGGCCCTGGCCGAGGCCGCGCACCGGCATGGTGTGCCGCTGATCGTCGACAACACCGTAGCCACGCCGATCCTCTGCCGGCCGTTCGAGCACGGCGCCGACATCGTCGTGCACTCGCTGACCAAATACATGGGCGGCCACGGCACCAGCATCGGCGGCATCGTGGTCGACTCGGGCACATTCCCTTGGGCAGCAAACGCTGCACGCTTCCCGCTGCTCAACACCCCGGACCCGTCCTACCACGGCGTGACCTACACCGAAGCCTTCGGCCCGGCGGCCTTTATCGGCCGTTGCCGCGTGGTGCCGCTGCGCAACATGGGCGCCGCGTTGTCGCCGTTCAACGCCTTCTTGATCCTGCAAGGCTTGGAAACCCTGGCGCTGCGCATGGAACGGCATTGCGAGAACGCCCTGAAGGTGGCCACCTACCTGCAGAACCACCCACAGGTAGCTTGGGTGAAATACGCAGGATTAGCCGATCACCCCGAGCATGAGCTGGCCCAGCGCTTCACCAGCGGCGCCCCGGCTGGCATTCTGACCTTTGGTATCGATGGCGGCATGGCCGCTGGCGCGCGTTTTATCGACGCCCTGCAACTGGTGGTGCGTCTGGTGAATATCGGCGACGCCAAATCCCTGGCCTGTCACCCGGCCTCCACCACCCACCGCCAACTCAATGAGGAAGAACTGGCCAAGGCCGGCGTCAGCCAGGACATGATCCGCCTGTCGATCGGCATCGAGCATATCGACGATATCCTCGCCGACCTGGCGCAATCGCTGGTCGCCGCCAAAGGTTGAAACACCCTCTGACTTGATATCCGCGACAAAGACTCCAGATAGGTAACAGACCTATCTGGAGTCCTGCATGTCCACCTCACTGACTATCCCCTGCCCGCACTGCAATGGCCTCAATCGCATCCCCGCCGAACGGCTGGCGGATACGCCGCGCTGTGGTCGCTGCAAAAATCCGCTGTTGCTAAAGCAACCCTTCGAGCTGAGCCAAAGCAACTTCGCCAGCCAAATCAAGGGCGACCTGCCCTTGCTGGTGGATGTCTGGGCCAGTTGGTGCGGACCCTGCCAAGCCTTTGCGCCGACTTTCCAGCAAGCAGCCGGCGCGCTGGTTGGCCGTTGCCGCCTGGCCAAGCTCGACAGCGAAGCCCATCAACAGCTGTCGGCCCAACTCGGCATCCGCTCGATCCCCAGCTTGCTGCTGTTTAAAAATGGCCAAGAACAAACGCGACAGAGCGGCGCCATGGCCTTGCCGCAATTAATGGCCTGGTTAGGCCAGCAGGGCATTTGAGCATTTGCGTCAGCCCCGGCGAGCGGCCCGGTCATTGCTCCTGGAGCCAGCACGACTAGGCTGGAGGGCAACCCCCAGCAGGAGCACGGCATGCCATTCCCACCCGAAGTCGCCCGGCAACTCACCGAGGAACAGATTGCCTTCGTTAAGCGCAGTAACCTTAAGGCGCTAGTGCTCGAACCGGGCTTTGTCCGCCTGCAAATGCCGCTGGCCGGCAATCAAAATCATATTGGCAGCATGTACGCCGGCGCTCTGTTTACCCTCGCGGAGATCCCCGGCGGCGCCCTGTTTATGACCAGTTTCGACGTGACGCGCTTTTATCCCATCGTTAAAGAAATGAACCTGCGCTTTCGCCGCCCGGCCAAGGGCGACATTTGCGTCGAGGCGCGCTTAAGTGCCGAGCAGATCGAGTTGCTGCAAAACCAGGCGCAAACCGAGGGCAAAGCCGACTATCTGTTGGAGCTGGAACTCACTGATGCCGATGGCGAAATAGTGGCACTCAGCCGAGGACTCTATCAATTGCGCAAGCACTGACGGATGACCTTGCTCACCGGGCAAATGGGGACTATTTGGTAGGGGTTAGGCTTTGCAGTTTTGAGCCAATCACGCCCTTAAGGGAGTAGCGTCATGGCCATCGAACATATTTTAGTCGCCCACGATTTACGCAGCACCGCCGACCTCGCCCTGCGCCGCGCCGCCCAACTGGCACGGCAACACAACGCCCAATTAACCCTGCTGCATGTCAGCGAGCCAACCCAATCAGACGCCGAGCGCGAGCGCGCCGAACAACTGCTCGACAGCAGCCTGTGCCGCTTTGCTCCGCTGGGCAGTCGATTGCTTATGCAACGGGGGCGCGCCACAGATGTGATCCTCTCCGCGACCACCGAGCTAGGCGCCGACTTACTGGTACTCGGTGCCCAGCATCAGCGCCACGAATTGTTCAGCGGCACCACCCTCGACCGCATCGCTTGCGGCTGCCATATCCCACTGCTACTGGTCTCCATTGATGACGACCAGCCTTATCAGCGCGCGCTGTCAGCCCTCAACTTCTCGCTGTGCGCCTGCGTAGCCTTTGGCCAAGCCTATCGACTGCTGCCGGCCACGGCAGAGCTGCATGCCCTGCATGTGCTGGAACCACCACGCGGATCGGCCGCAGAAGCCGAGGAAATGCTCAATACCCAACGCCTGCTGTTCGAGCAACTGCTGCTCGACGAAACCGGCAACCTGCCGCCGGGCGGCCCGACAATCAACCACACCGTGGAGCCGGGCAATATGCAGAGCGTGCTACAAAGCATGATCGGCAGCTATCAACCCCAGCTGCTGGTGCTCGGCTGCCATGGCCGCGGCGTGCTGACGCAAGCGCTGCTGGGCAGCTTGGCGCAACATTACCTGCACCGGGCGCCTTGCGATGTACTGGTGGTGCGCTAAACAATGGCGCCAGAATAGACTCAACAGCACCGACCAGAGGGGGCTTGCGTTAGATCAAGGTGACGTGCGTAACTTCAGCCAAACTGCCACAACTCACGGAGGAACTTATTTTGTTCAAGCACATCTTGATTGCTCACGACCTCAGTCATCAAGCCGATGTAGCCCTTCGCCGGGCCGCGCAATTAGCCAACCAGCACCATGCCCGGCTAACCCTGTTGCACGTGGTTGAAAGCCAGCAGTCCGCCAGTGAACTGGCCAGCCTGCGCACCGCCGCTGAACAGGTGCTAGGACGTTTGGCCAGCTTCAACCACTGCGAGGCCGATGTGCGCCTTGAGCAGGGTAAGCCGAATGAGATCATCCTCAAGCTGCTGAGTGCGGAAAATGTTGATCTGCTGGTGCTGGGCGCGCACCACAAAAATAAACCTGAGCTGTTCAGCGGCACCAACCTCGACCGTCTCGCCCGCTTAAGTACGGTGCCGGTGCTGCTGGCCGTCAATGAAGACGGCCAGCCCTACCAGCAAGCCGTGGTGGCGATAGATTTTTCCTTGTGTGCCTGCAACGCCCTGCAGAACGCCTACCAACTGCTGCCGAGCAGTGCCGAACTGTTGGCGCTGAATATATTCTCGACCAGTAGCCGACTCTCCAAGCGCGATGCCGAAGAGCGTCTAAGCATGCAACGCTTGCTGATTGAGCAGCTGATTGCCGACGAGTCCAGCCGCCTGCCAAAAGACGGTCCGCAGTTAAAGCATGAAGTTATGCCCGGCACACTGTCGGCCAGCCTCGATCAACTGATCGCCAAACGCCAACCGCAACTGCTGGCCCTCGGCCGGCACAATCGCGGCGTGCTGGCGCAAGCCTTGCTCGGCAGCCTGGCTCAGCACTACCTGAACAAAGCCCCCTGCGACGTGTTGCTGGTGCGCTAAGGCCCGCCAACACTTGCCCGGCGCCGCCTTAACGGCGGCCGAGCGCAGCAGTGCTCGCCAATGTGCTTAGGCGTGGCTGTTTTCCAGCAGGTGATAGAGCTCGACAAACTGCTGAGTGAGTTTGTGCTTGGGTTCAAGGAAGATCAGCGGTGTGCAGGCCTGATGCGACTCGCGCATCTTCACCGAACTGGTCAGATACACCGGTAAGACCGGCAAGTCTTCGGCCAGCAACTCGTCGAGCAACTGCTGCGGCAAACTCGCCCGCGGCTGAAACTGGTTGACGACAATGCCCTCAACTTCCAGATCTTCGTTGTGATCCTCTTTGATCTCTTCGATCTCGCGCAGCAGGCTGTACAGCGCCTGACGCGAGAAGCTGTCGCAGTCAAAAGGGATCAGGCAGCGATCGGCGGCAATCATCGCCGAGACCGTGTAGAAGTTCAACGCCGGCGGCGTGTCGAGGTAGATCCGGTCGTAATCTTCCGACAGGTCATCGAGCAGTTTGCGCAGTTTGTTGATCTTGTGTTTGGACTCAAGCTTGGGCTGCAAATCGGCCAACTCCGCCGAAGCCGTCACCACATGCAGGTTTTCAAACGGCGTTTCATAGATATCGACCTGGCCTTTCTTCGACAGCAGGCCGGAGGTGAGGCTCTTCTTGAAGAACTCGGCGATGCCCTTGGGCACATCGTCGCCAGTGAGCCCGGTCAGGTAATGGGTCGAATTGGCCTGTGCATCGAGGTCGATCAGCAGCGTGCGATAGCCCTGCGAGGCGCTGACCGCCGCGAGGTTGCACGCAATGCTGGATTTACCCACGCCGCCTTTTTGATTAAACACCACGCGCCGCATGCCACACCTCCCTGAGTCATCGAGTAGCCCCGATTCTAAGCAATGCGCGAGCCAAGGGCGAGGTATTACCGCGCCGCAGCTGAATAGCTCACGGCGCCGCGCTGCACCTAAGGATTACAGGTGGTATTGCGCCGAATACTCATGCACCGCTTCCATAAAGGCACCGGCGTGGGCCGGATCGACTTCCGGCGTGATGCCGTGACCGAGATTGAACACGTGACCGCTGCCCTTGCCGTAACTGGCCAGGATGCGCGCCACTTCGGCGCGAATCGCCGCCGGCTTGGCGTACAGCACGGTGGGGTCCATGTTGCCTTGCAGCGCCACGCGGTTGCCAACCCGGCGCCGGGCATCGCCCAAATCGCAGCTCCAATCCAGGCCCAAGGCATCGGCGCCGCTGTCGGCGATGGATTCGAGCCACAGGCCGCCGTTTTTGGTGAACAAAATCACCGGCACCTTGCGACCCTCGTGCTCACGGATCAGGCCGCTGACGATTTTGTTCATATAGGCCAGCGAGAACTCTTGGTAAGCCGCCGCCGACAAGTTACCGCCCCAGGTATCGAAGATCTGCACCGCTTGCGCGCCGGCCAGAATCTGCCCATTCAGGTAGCTGGTGACCGATTGCGCCAGCTTATCGAGCAGCAGGTGCATGGTTTGCGGTTCGTCGTAGAGCATCGCCTTGGTTTTGCGGAAGTCCTTCGACGAACCGCCTTCGACCATATAGGTAGCCAAGGTCCAGGGGCTGCCGGAGAAACCAATCAGCGGGACCCGGCCATTCAAGGCGCTGCGGATGGTGCGCACGGCATTCATCACATAACCCAGGTCTTGCTCAGGATCGGGAATCGGCAACGCCTCGACATCGGCCAAGCAGCTGATGACTTTTTTGAAGCGCGGGCCTTCGCCGGTCTCGAAATACAGGCCCTGGCCCATGGCATCCGGGATGGTCAGGATGTCGGAGAACAGAATCGCCGCGTCCAGTTGCGGATAGCGGTCCAGCGGCTGCAGGGTAACTTCGCAGGCAAACTCGGGGTTCTGCATCAGCCCCATAAAGTTGCCGGCCTTGGCGCGACTGGCACGGTATTCCGGCAAGTAACGACCGGCCTGGCGCATCATCCACACCGGGGTGACATCCACAGGTTGCTTGAGCAAGGCACGCAGGAAACGGTCGTTCTTCAGGACAGTCATAACGGCATCCGGGATAAAGGTGTGGGTATTGTCGCAAAGCGCAAAACAAAAGGCACGGCGAGTGCCGTGCCTTTTATCTATGCAGTTGACTCAGGTCAGCCGCAGTATGGGTTGAATGCCGCCCTACCCATACTGCGACGCTAAGCAGCTTAGATTTCGAGGTAGTCGAGGATACCTTCGGCAGCCTGACGACCCTCAAAAATCGCCGTCACCACCAAATCAGAACCGCGCACCATATCGCCACCGGCGAAGATTTTCGGGTTACTGGTTTGATGCTTGAACGGACCTTGTTCTGGTGCAATCACTCGACCCTGGCTGTCGATCTGGATTTCAAACTGCTCAAACCATGGCGCCGGGCTTGGCCGGAAACCAAAGGCTATCACCACGGCATCGGCCGGGATGATCTGCTCGGAACCTGGAATCGGCTCCGGGCTGCGCCGGCCACGGGCATCCGGCTCGCCGAGACGGGTCTCGACGACCTTCACGCCCTCCACTTTGTCCTCGCCAACGATGGCGATCGGCTGGCGGTTGTAGAGGAACTTAACCCCCTCTTCCTTGGCGTTTTTAACCTCTTTACGCGAGCCTGGCATGTTCTCTTCGTCGCGGCGATAGGCGCAGGTAACCGCCTTAGCGCCCTGACGAATAGCCGTGCGGTTGCAATCCATGGCGGTATCGCCACCACCGAGCACCACAATCTTCTTGCCCTTCATGTCGACAAAATCGGCGGCTGATTTCTCGAAGCCGAGATTGCGATTAACGTTGGCGATCAGGTAATCGAGCGCATCGTGCACGCCCGGCAAGTCTTCACCGGGGAAGCCGCCCTTCATGTAGGTGTAGGTACCCATGCCCATAAACACGGCGTCGTAATCGGCGAGCAATTGCTCAACGGTCACGTCCTTGCCGACTTCCGTATTCAGGCGAAACTCAATACCCATGCCGGTGAAGACTTCACGGCGATTACTCAGTACGGTTTTTTCCAGCTTGAATTCTGGAATACCAAAGGTCAGCAAACCGCCAATCTCTGGGTTCTTGTCGAACACCACGGGCTTGACGCCGTTGCGCACCAACACATCGGCGCAGCCCAGGCCCGCAG
>JAURXE010000635.1 GCA_030654635.1 Pseudomonas sp. | reverse complement strand
TGCCCGCTTCTTCGAGCTGGAATCTGCCAGCGGTTTATTGCTGATCGCCGCGGCCGTGCTGGCCATGAGCATTAATAACTCCCCCTTGAGCTTCCTCTATACCAGCCTGCTCGACATCCCGGTTGCCGTACAATTTGGCGCCTTAAAAATTGCCAAGCCGCTGCTGCTATGGATTAACGATGGCCTGATGGCCATATTCTTTCTGCTGATTGGCCTGGAAGTGAAACGCGAAGTGCTCGAGGGCCAACTCAAAGAACCCTCACAACTGGTGCTACCGGGCGCCGCCGCGATTGGCGGCATGCTGGTGCCGGCGCTGATCTACTGGGCCTTCAACCACGATAACCCGGCCGCCATTGGTGGCTGGGCCATCCCCATGGCCACCGATATCGCCTTCGCCCTCGGCGTCTTGGCGCTGCTGGGCAAACGCGTACCCGTGTCACTTAAACTATTTCTGATGACCCTGGCGATCATCGATGACCTTGGCGCCATCATCGTCATTGCGCTGTTCTACTCCACCGATTTGTCGAGCTTGTCGCTAATACTGGCGGCGGTCTTTATCAGTATTCTGATCCTGATGAATCGCTTTGGGGTGAGCAAGCTCAGCCCCTATTTGGTGATCGGCACCATGCTGTGGATCTGCGTATTAAAGAGCGGTGTGCATGCCACTTTGGCCGGAGTGATCTTGGCGCTGACCATTCCACTGCGCTCAAGTAACGAGGAGCCCTCCCCCCTGGCCACCTTGGAGCATGCTCTGCATCCCTGGGTCGCCTTTGCGATTTTGCCGATCTTTGCCTTCGCCAATGCCGGTGTGCCCTTGGCCGGCCTGACCCTGCAAAGCTTTCTGCATCCAGTGCCGCTGGGCATTACTGCGGGTCTGCTACTGGGTAAAACCCTCGGGGTGTTTGGTTTCACCTGGCTGACGATTAAAACCGGTCTGGCCAAGTTGCCTGAAGGCGCCAATTGGGGCCAAGTGCTAGGTCTGGCGATTCTCTGCGGGATCGGCTTTACCATGAGCCTGTTTGTGGGTTCCCTGGCCTTTATCCCTGAAGTCAGTGAATACTCTGGCATGGATAGGGTCGGCATCCTCACCGGCTCGGTCCTCGCGGCGCTGCTGGGTTTTGCTGTCTGCTACCTCAGCGGTCGCAAGCAAGCCTAAATTGCAGCTAACAAAAAGCCGACCCTGAGGTCGGCTTTTTTTATTGCGCTACAGCTTAGTGAGCAACGCGGCTGGTGCCATTGACGCTCATGATGCGCACCCGCTCGCCAACCCGGAAGATTTCATTGGGCTGCACTTCCTGAACATAGGCGCGCATGCTGCCATCGTCTTCGCGCACAGTAATTTCTACGCCTTGGGTACGGGTCAAGCCTTCTTCGGTTGCCGCGCCCAAAAGGCCACCGGCTACCGCGCCGACTACGGCCATGACGATACTGCCTTTACCACCACCGACCGAACTACCGCCTACACCACCTATGACTGCACCGGCACCGGCACCGATCGGAGTTTTGCTGCCTTCAATTTTTACCGGGCGCAAGGATTCGATGGTGCCCATACGCACGGTTTGCACGGTACGGGCTTCGTCGCGTGAATAGCTGTCGCCGGTCAGGCTCGACTGGCAACCGGTCAATGTCAGCGAAACAGCGGTAATTGAGGCCGCCAGCAGAACAGACTTACGCATTGCAGTGTCTCCATAAATGACTGTTGCCTATTAGACTCTGCGCCGCAGACGCTGTCACGACGCAACCTAGATAAATAGCTGTATTTACCCTGTTCTGACCTTAGAATTAGCCCGCCAGTTCAGCCGTCAGCGGACTCTCAGCACAGGCTCAGGAAGCTTTATGGATTATTTTATTATTTTCATCGCAGTTAGCAGTGGCCTGTACTTTCACTGGTGGCTTTATGTGCGCATCAAGCGCTGGACGGATCGCGATCTGGCGCTCTCCATGGCCGGCAGCGATGCCGACAAACGCACTTATATGCTGCAGCGCTTGGCGACAGCCAAAGCCGCTGGTGTGAAGAGCAAGCAGTTGGCCGCCTGGCTGGAACAAGCGGCCAGCGAGTATCGCGCGGGCTGAATCCGCTTAAGGCGCCAGTCGCTCGCGCAGCCAAGCCTTGTCGAGCAAGCGATAGTTGAGGCGATCATGCAAGCGACTCGCCCGCCCTTGCCAAAACTCGATGCGCTCCGGCAGTAAGCGATAACCACCCCAGTGTTCAGGACAATGGGGTGCCTGCTCCATAAAGCGTCGCTCGGTTTGCGCCAACAACTCCTCCAACTCGCCCCGATCGGTAATCACCTGACTCTGCGGCGAGGCCCAAGCGCCGATACGACTGCCCAACGGGCGCACCTGAAAATACGTATCGGACTCGGCCAGACTGACCTTCTCGACCCGCCCTTCGATGCGTACCTGACGTTCGAGACTGGGCCAAAAAAAAGTCATGGCAGCAAGCGGTCGCGCCGCTAATTGCGCGCCCTTGGCACTGTCATAGTTGGTAAAAAAGGTAAACCCGCGCTCATCCAGGCCTTTAAGCAGTAGCACCCGGCAATGCGGACGGCCTTCGGCATCCACAGTCGCCAAGGTCATGGTGTTTGGCTCCACCGGCGCTTGCTCGGTGTTCACCGCATCAACAAACCATTGGTGAAACAGCGCAAAGGGTTCAGCGGGCGCATTGGTTTCACACAAGCCATCGCGGGTGTAGTCGCGGCGCATATCGGCCAAGCTTTTGCTCATGGCAAAGCTCCTTAAAAGTAGAGGCTTAAGCTTACCCAGCCGTCAGCCACTTGGTTTGATCTGCGACAAGTTGCCGGTGGTGCAGCTACAAACACTGCCCAAGGACACGAGCGAGCTTTTGCGCGCGCGGATCCATCAACACATAAGGCCCCAGGCTGTTAGTGACAAAACCAAAGGCCACTTCCCGCTCGGGATCGGCAAAACCCACCGAGCCACCGGCTCCCGGGTGGCCGAACGCTTGCGGCCCAAGCCCATAGGTAGCGTTGGCCACGCCCGGTTGATCAAGCATGCAGCCCAGGCCAAAGCGGATATCGGTCAGCAAGGTTTGATCCGGGCCAAGGCTGTGCTGGCGACGCAACTCGGTCAGCAGCTCAGTGTCCAGCAAACGCCCATCCAGCAACCCGCTATAAAAACCGGCCAGGCTACGGGCATTGCCGTGACCATTCGCGGCCGGTTGCTGCATGCGCCGCCACTCGGGCTTGTTGGTGCTGGTCATAATCGAGGGCGGATTGGCAAAGGCCCGAGTGGTCATAGAGTTTGGTTCGCTAAACATGCACTTGAGCAAGCGTTGCGCGGCGGCGTCGCCCAAGTCGTCTTTGATGCGACTGACATGCGCCACCCGGGCAAATTCACTGTCGGCCAAGCCGACATGAAAGTCCAATCCGAGCGGCTGGGCGGTGCGCGCCACAATCGACTCGCCCGGCCCACGGCCATCGGCCCGGCGCAGCAACTCACCGACCAACCAGCCATAGGTAATCGCGGCGTAACCATGCCCCTCGCCCGGCGTCCACCAGGGTTGCTCGGCCGCCAACGCCGCCGTCATGCAGCTCCAGTCATACAAAGCCCCAGGCGGCAGTAGCTCGCGCAAGGCCGGCAAACCTGCCTGATGACAAAGCAACTGACGCAGTGTGATCGCTTGTTTACCGGCGCAGGCAAATTCGGGCCAGTAGTTGGCGACTGGCACATCGAGGGCAAGCTTGCCCTCGGCCACCAACTGCAAGGCGGTCACTGCTGCAAAGGTTTTGGTGCAGGAAAACAGATTGACGATGGTGTCGGTCTGCCAGGCCTGGGTCGCGTCTTTGTCGGCAACCCCGGCCCAAATATCGACTACCGTTTGCCCGCCGATCTGGATGCACAGCGCACCGCCGCGCTGCTGCGAATCGGCAAATAACGCGACGAAGGCGTCTTTAACCGCTTCGAACTGAAGATCAAAATAACCCTGAATCTGCACGCGCCAACTCCTCTGGCAAGAGTGAAACAAGCGGCACTCGAGAGCGAACTCGCCGCAAGCAGTACACCGCTGACTGATGGCGGGCTGCCGCTACGCGGCGAGGCCGCCCTACGGCGCGCTCTTGGCGGGTGCCGGCAAACCGTCTTTGGCCAGCGCCAGATTGGCCTTGCGCACCCCTTCAACAAAGCCTTGAAAAGGTCGATCGGTAATGCCTACCAGTCCGAGGTGACCGTTCTCACCATCGAGCAAGCGCCCACTAAGCGGTTGATCGAGGTACTGAAACCAATGCACGCCAACAATCAGTGGCTCGGCCAGCGCCTGCTTAAGGAAGTTGGCATAGGCAGGTGCGCGCTCTGCCTCGCTGTAGACCTCACTGACGCCACCCCAGAACGGCCCACGATCACGCGAGCCGAAGTGGAATTCGGTGACCATTACCGGTTTGTCTAGGGTACGCAAAACGGCAAAGTCATAGCCATGCTGCGGCTCACGGGTATAGAAATTAAAGCTCAGCACATCGCAATACTGCGCGCAGGCTGCCACCGCCTCTGGGGTACTAATGGCAAAACGGCCACCAAGCAACATGTGATTTGGCGAGTGCCAGCTCAGCGACTCGGTGATGGTTTTGAAGTAAGTGTCAGCAAACAAGCGCTGAAACTGCTGTAAGTCTGCCTCAATGGCCGGATGCTCGGCGCTCGGCAACGGCGCCTGAAAACCTGGATCTTCCATCAATTCCCAGGCCGGCAACTCAATGCCCCAGGCCTTGGAAAGCCCTTGCTGATTGCGGTACTTGTCGCGCAACAACTTGAGAAATGCCCGTTTGGCCGGCACGTCGGTGGTCAAGCGCAGGGTGTTATAAGCCAGCGCATAACGGGCCTTGGGTTCGGTACCCTGATCGGCCCAAGCCAGCTCGTTATCGGCAAAATAACCGAGCAACCAAGGGTCATCGCGATGATCACGGGCGGCAATCGCCACGGCCCGTTCGGTGGCCAGAGCAAAGCGTGGGTCAAACGGATCGGGCATGCCGCCCCACCAATCCAGCCCAGTACTGATGGTGGAGTAGTCGCCGCGGATCAGCAGCGGAATGGTGTAAGGCACCCGCTGGGCGGCGATTAGCGCCGGCTCGCTCCAGTTACCTATAGTGTTAAAGCCCCAGGCTTGCAGGCGATCGAGGGTATTGGTCACCCAATTAGCCAGGGGCTGTTTACCGTAACTGCGCTCCAGGTTGGCGCCATAAAAATCAAACCAGCGGCCGTGATCAAACGCCCGGCCTTTTGCAGAACCTGTATCACTACGGTTATCGGCGCTGCCGAAATAACTGGCCAACGCCTCGCCCTCTTTCGGCAAGGCGGCAAACATCGACTCGCGACCTTCTACATAAGTCTGGCTGTTGTCGGCGGTAACTGTGTTGACACCCAGCGAGTAGAACGGATGACCTTCGGGTGTGACCAGGTACCAGCGGCCATCGCGTTTTTCACTGCGAAAGAACCCTTTAGCCTCAAAGCTTGGACCACTGAGCAAGCCGCCAAACTGATCCTGCTTGGGCCGTTGGGCTAACCAGCTTTTCAGTTGTGTTTGTTCTTTGTCCGCCGCGGCTTTGAGCTGGGCTTCGCTGCTGACTTTTTCCGGCCACTGGCCGCGGCTGTATTGACCATAGGCATCGACTATATTGGCGTACGCCGCGGCCTGCACTGGCGCCACCGCCTGCACACCAAAGCGGCCGAGCAAGATGCTCTGGGTGGCATTAGGCTGGTTCAACGACAGAGTTACTGCCACCACTTGGCTGGCCTGTAACTCGCCCGTCACGGTGCTGGCCAACAGCACACTTCTACCCTCGTAATGCCACGGCATCGGTGGTCCGGCGCGCATCCCCTGCATCAATGGCGAGCTTGCTTGCAGCGGCACCAACAAGGTTTGCGCAGGCCCGGCCGGCAACGCGATGCTGCTGCGCAGCACCTTGCCGTCAGCACTTTCAATCTGCACTTCAAGGGTCAAAGCCCAGTCCATGGCATTCTGCACCCGCAGGCTCATGGCGCCGGCG
>JAURXE010000632.1 GCA_030654635.1 Pseudomonas sp. | reverse complement strand
GCCGGGCGACCATAAGTAGTGAGCGTCGGAGAGCAGGCGTACGCCGCGCAGGTCCAGCTCGCCCGCACCGCTCAAGGCTTCACGCCAACGCCTGGGCATATCGGCAATCGCCTCCGAAGCGCCACTCAGGGCGCCGTGCAGCGCGTACTTGGCGCCGCCGTGGATGATCCCCTGGGACTTGACGCTCTGCCCGCCGCCGAGGCTGGCGTTCTCCACCAGCAGGCTGGCGAAGCCCTGTTGGCGCAGGCGCGCGTGCAGCCAAAGACCGGCGATACCGCCGCCAACGATCAACACGTCAGTAGAAAGGGCCTGGGTCATGGCGCTGCCTTGTTCGGGAAAACAGGCCGGCAGTATACAGGCAGTGTGAAAGCTACAACCTGCAAGGTTGCAGCGCGTAGGGTGGTAAACCGCGAAGCGTTTGCCACCACTGGCGATAAATTCCCCTTCAGCTAGGCGGTTGCACTATGGCTTGCTCAGTGCCCGGCGGTGCTGGAAAACAGCTGGATCACCACCACCCCTGCGACGATCAGGCTCATGCCGAGGATGGCAGGCAGGTCGAGTTTTTGCTCGTAGATAAACAGCGCAGCAATGCTCACCAGCACTATCCCAAGGCCAGCCCAGACAGCATATGCAATGCCAATCGGGATGGTTTTGACCACCAGCGACAGCAACCACAGTGACAGGCCATAACCGACTACCACCAGCACTAAGGGCAGCGGTTTATTGAAGCCATCGAGAGCTTTCATCGAGGTGGTGGCGATCACTTCGGCGGCGATGGCAATGCCGAGAAACAGGTAACCGGACATGCTGATGACTCCTTTAAATGTGCCGCGATTCTAAGGCCTGCCATGATGGGGTAAAGTTGATAGCGATCTGTATAGGAGATGGGTTGTGCATTGGAACCTTGAACAACTAACGCTGTTTGTACGCATCGCCGAAGGGCAGTCCTTCTCCGCGGTGGCCCGTGATCTGCAACGCGCCCAGTCGGCGGTAAGCAATGCAATGGCCCTGCTGGAGGCGGACTTAGGCATGCTGTTGTTCGAGCGCAGCAGCGGTCGCCAGCCGCGGCTGACTGCTGCTGGGGCGGTGTTGCTGGAGGATGCGCGGGAAATTCTGCGTCAGTGTCAGCGCCTGGACGCCCGCGCTCAAGGCCTGGTGCGCGGCGAGGAGGCGACCCTGCGCCTGGCGCAGGACGAGGCCGTACCGTTTCGCCCGGTGCACGACAGCCTGGAGGTGTTAGCCCGGCAATTCCCCTTGCTGGAGGTGCAGCTGGCCAGCGGTGCCCAGGGCGAGGTCGCGCGCATGTTGCTGGAGCGGCGCGCCGACTTGGGGTTGCTGTTTCAGCATGAGCGCATCCCCGAAGCGCTGGAGCGTCAACGCTTGGGCAGCATCGAGATGGTCACGGTCTGCGGCGCTGGCCATCCTTTGGCGGGGGCCAGTTATGTCGACCGCCGCGAGCTGGCTCGGCACCGGCAATTGCTGATGGCGCCTCACGACAGTCACTACCCGGGCGGCGAGCAAATCAGCCCGGCGCTGTGGCGGGCCGATAGCTTTTACTCCATGGCCGAATTGTTGATGCGTAACCTCGGCTGGGCCTGGCTGCCGCGCCATGTGTTGCAGTACCCGGCCTATCAGCAGCAATTGCTGGAGTTGGCCAGCGACTGGACGCCGCCACCGCTGGTGGTGGAGTTGGTCTGGCGCCGCGACGAGGCGCTGGGTCCGGCGGCTCGCTGCCTGGCCGAATGCCTGCGCCAGCATCTGCGGGCGCTGGGTTGAGCCTCTTCATCCGTACGGTTAACCGGGTAAACTGCGCGGCATGAATAGAACCCTGTACAGCCTGTTGTTTTATCTCGGCTTGCCGCTGCTGGCGTTGCGCATTCTTTGGCGCGGCTGGCAGGCGCCGGCCTATCGGCAGCGCCTCGGCGAGCGTTTCGCCCTCGGCATGCCGGCGCTCAAGCCCGGCGGCATCTGGCTGCATGCGGTGTCGGTGGGCGAAAGCATCGCCGCAGCGCCTTTGGTGCGTGAGCTGCTGCTGCGCTATCCGGAGCTGCCAATCACCATCACCTGCATGACGCCGACCGGTTCCGAGCGGATTCGCGCGCTGTTTTGCCAAGGCGAATTTGCCGCACGGGTGCAGCACTGCTATCTGCCCTACGACCTGCCGTGGGCGGCGGCGCGCTTTATCGGGCGGCTGCAGCCTAAGCTCGCGGTGATCATGGAAACCGAGCTGTGGCCCAACCATATTCACCAATGTGCCAAGCGCGGGGTGCCAGTGGTGCTGGCCAATGCGCGCTTGTCCGAACGTTCGGCTCGCGGCTATGGGCGCTTTGCCAAGTTGACCGCACCTATGCTGGCCGAGCTGAGCCTGATCGCGGCGCAGACCGAGGTCGAGGCGGCGCGTTTTCGCCAGCTCGGCGCGCGGGCCGAATGCGTGACTGTGACCGGCTCGATCAAGTTCGACCTGCACCTGGACCCGCAGTTGTTGCCCCGCGCCCAAGCGTTGCGGGCCGATTGGCAGGCGGCGCAGCGCCCAGTGTGGATCACCGCAAGTACCCATGCAGGCGAAGATGAAATCGTCCTGGCCGCCCACCGGCAACTCTTGCTGCAACAGCCGCAAGCGCTGTTAATCTTGGTGCCGCGCCATCCGGAACGTTTTGCTGCGGTGTTTGAACTGTGCCAAAAGCAAGGCTTCAGCACCTGCCGCCGCTCCTTGGCCGAGGCGCCGATGGCGAATACCCAAGTGCTGCTCGGCGACACCATGGGTGAGTTGCTGTTTCTCTATGCCCTGGCCGATGCGGCCTTGGTCGGCGGCAGTCTGGTTACCAATGGCGGCCACAACCTGCTGGAGCCGGCGGCCCTCGGCGTACCGGTGCTCAGCGGCCCGCACCTGTTTAACTTCACGGAAATCGCCTCCCTGCTTCGTGATGCGGGCGCCTTGCATGAGGTTGCCGATGCACCGGCGCTGGCGGCCGCACTCAATGACTTATTGCAGCAACCGACTCACGCCGAG
>JAURXE010000602.1 GCA_030654635.1 Pseudomonas sp. | reverse complement strand
TATTCATCCGGGGCAGCCAAAAACCTGGTTCGCCGATGACTGTCAGGGCGCCAAGCACTGGCTCGGCACTAGCTGGTTGCAGCCGCTGATTCTGCCGCCGGCAGAGTTCCCCCATCGTCTGCTGATCCAGACCCTGCAGATCGACAACAGCTACTGGGCCATGCTGCCGTTCGAAGTGACGGTGATGAGCGGCCAGCTGATCGCCCAGCAGCTGCAGCAAAGCCTGGCCGACGCCGGGCGGCCCGCGGCGCCGCTGGTGGTCAGCAGCGTGGCCAACGGCTACACCGGCTACGTCACCACCCCGAGCGAATACGCGCTGCAGTTCTACGAAGGCGGACACACCCTCTATGGCCCGCAGACCGCACCGTTTCTGGCGGCCCACAGCGGCCGGCTGTTGGGTGAGATGCTGGCGCGCGGCAATTTTTCCGACCTGCCGGCCAGTCGGGATTTTGACCTGCAGCTGGGCCAATTCTGGCCGCCAGCCCAGAGCCAGTCGCAATCGCGCCAAGTGCTGCAGGCGCCGCAACTGATCAGCAACGAGGAAGAACCCTACTGGCGCCTGCAATGGCAAGACCAAGCACCGGCGGCCATGGCCTTCGAGCAGCCGCTGTTGCAGATCGAAACGCTGCAGCAGGGGCAATGGCAGCCGTTCAGCCGTGATGGCCGGCTGGAAGACGATCAGGGTTTCGACTTGGCCGTGCGCTGGCTCGGCGGCAACCGCTACGAGGCCCGCTGGTACAACCCGCCAACCGAAGGCGCTACCTATCGCCTGCGCATCGCGCCCCGCGCCGGGCAGCCGGCGTTGCGGGTGGGGTTAGCTCGCTAAGCGCTGCAGTTTGCCGATCAGCTGCAGTTGCTCAGCCGTTGCTGCAGTTCTTGGATTCGTGCGTCTTGTTCATCCAGCGCGGCCTGCAGGGCCAGTTGAGTTTGCTTGAGCTCGTCGATATTGGTTAGCACTAGGTGAAAGGTCGGGGCGCCCTTGGCGTCCGTGCGCAGCACCGCCTGCACTTGCACCCAGATGGGGTTACCGGCATGGCTCAAGAAGCGCCACTGGCACATTTGCGGGCTGCCGCGGGCCAACAGTCGGCGGCGTAACAGGTATTCGTTGTCGTGCTCATCGGGGTGGATAAAGCTCGCCAGCGGCCGGGTGACCAGCGCCTGCTCGGAGGTGCCCAACCAGTTGGCGAGCAACTGGTTGGCTTGCAGCAACCGGCCGGCCTCGCTCAGGCTGCAATAGCCCACGGGCGCCAGGTCGTAGAGTTCGAAGTAACGCCCTAGCGCACCTTCCAGTTCGACCTGAATCAGGCGCAACTCCTCGTTTTGCATCTCCAATTCAATTTCATGCACGCTGAGTTCATGCATCAGTCCCCGTACCTGGTCGGGGTCCAGCGTGGCAATTCTTTTCGCAGATTGGGCAATTTTAATCAACGCCTGGGCTTCGGCCTGCTCGCGCAACAAGCGCATGCCACCGTGCAGTTCGGCGTCGTCGTTGCCGAACTGACGGTCCTTGTCATTGTTCATGGCTATTTCTCACTCTTGTTATTGATGCTACGTCGTATTGATGCAGGGCCATGGCATATGCCCGAAGCTATCAATTTATGTTTTTTGACGAATTAACGCCTTAGACGTAAATCAAAAAATCGACGAAAAGTGGGTTTTTAGTCAAGCGTTTGGCGCTAAACGGCAGGGCGGTATTCGGCCTGTCCGACGACCGTGTTGGGCTAGCCGAAAGCCTTATGTTCATTGCTGTGCAGCGGTCATTTGCGAGCATTGACGCAGGTTAATATTCCACTTTGCCGCGCCCGGCTTTGATCGAGCCGCGCTGGGTCTTGCCCTCCAGCCGGCGTTTCTTCGAGCCGAGGGTCGGTTTGGTCGGCCGGCGGGCTTTTTCCACCTTGATCGCCGCCAGAATCAGCTCTTTCAGCCGCTCCAGGGCATCGCCGCGATTCTGTTCCTGCGTGCGGTATTGCTGGGCCTTGATGATGATCACGCCATCGCTGGTGATGCGGCTGTCGCGCAAGGCCAGCAGGCGTTCCTTGTAGAAGGGCGGCAAGGACGATGCATGGATATCGAAGCGCAGGTGCACGGCGCTGGACACCTTGTTGACGTTCTGCCCGCCGGCGCCCTGGGCGCGAATCGCGCTCAGCTCGATTTCGCTGTCGGGCAGGTGCACGTTGTTAGAGAGCAGCAGCATAAGGCAGGACACGGTTGAGCCAGGAGCGCACAGGATAACCCGTAGCGGTGTCCAGGGTTGCAGCCTCTCTGCCACTCAGCCTCGGTCGGTTGCGCGGCCTGGTCAGCGCTTCGATTGGGGCAGCCCGCAAGTGCCGTGATCTGATGTGTACTAGCAATCCAAATCCGGCAATCGGCTATGACTGACGGTCTTCTTACGACAGTTCTTTATTGGAAATCACTATCAAATAAGATCATATCTCAATTGTGTTGACGAAGGTCTGCCTTACTGCGAAAATTCAATTGATAATCGTTAGCGTTTGACTTCTCGCGCAATAAAGCCAGATGCATGTCTGCTGGCAAGCTGCTGATGGCCGTTTATGAGATCAATTCGAACTGCATGCCGGGGTCACTCAGCACCCTCACCGATGAATCCCTGAGAGCCTGCATAGTTATTAGGGTGCTCTGGGCAACGCCAGCATGACTGTCCGCTGGAAATTCTAAAATGCTGGTATGCCGGTGGCCTGAACAGGCTGCCGGCATGTTGCCACTTACCGTGACGAGATAGCCTATGCGTGCCTCTTTGGTTCTTCTGCATCGTTGGTTCGGCCTGTTTATTGCGCTGTTTCTCTTCGTTTCTGGGCTGACTGGGGCGGTGATCTCCTGGGATCACGAGATCGATGCATGGCTTAACCCGCAGCTGTTCGAGACGCGCAGCGAGGGGCCTGCGCAAACACCGCAGGCCTTGGCCGCGCAGTTGGAAGCACGTGATCCGCGCCTGCAAGTCGGCTTTATGCCGCTGTATACAGAGCCGGGTCATACCTTCGGCGTCAGCGTAAACCCGCGCGTCGATCCTGCGACCGGCAAGGTCTATGAGCTGGACTTCAACCAGGTTGCCCTCGATCCGGTGACAGGCGAGGAGCAAGGGCGGCGTATGTGGGGCGCGGTATCGCTAAGCCGTGAAAACCTGATGCCGTTCCTTTACAAGCTGCATTACAGCCTGCATATCCCCGATGGTTTCGGTATCGAACTGGGCATTCTGTTGTTCGGCATCGTGGCTATCGTCTGGACCCTGGATGCCTTTATCGCCCTCTGGCTGTCCTTTCCCAACTGGGCTACTTGGCGCAAGTCGTTGGCCTTTCGTTGGCAGCAAGGTGGCTACAAGCTCAACTTCGATTTGCACCGTTCTGGCGGTGTGTGGATCTGGGGCTTGCTGCTGATACTGGCGGTGACCTCAGTGTCGATGAACCTCAATGTGCAGGTGACGCGGCCGCTGGTCGAGCTGTTCTCGCCGCTGACCCCCAGCCCTTTCGCCAGTCGCACTCCGGTCAGTCTCGACCAGCAGTCGCAGCCCGGTATCAGTCGCGCCGAAGCGGTAAGCCTGGCGGCCGCTGAAGCCGCGCGTCTGGGCGTGGCGAAACCCCCCGGTGGGCTGTTCTATTCGCCAGAGTTCGATGTGTACGGCGTGGGCTTCTACACCGCAGACAACGACCATGGCGATGGCGGTCTGGGTAATCCTTGGTTGTACCTGGATGGGCAAAGTGGTGCGTTGGCGGGCTCCCAGATTCCCGGCACGGGCAGTGCCGGGGATATCTTTATGCAGGCACAATTTCCCCTGCATTCAGGGCGTATTTTGGGCATGCCGGGGCGCATTTTGGTCTCACTGCTGGGGCTACTGGTGGCCATGTTGTCGCTGACCGGCATCGTTATCTGGGCCAAAAAGCGCCGCTCGCGGGTGCTGAGCGACCAGCGGCGTAGGCATGTGGAGCTGGGGATACAGGCAGCCAGTTAGGCCATCAACGGTCTTGCGGATTAATGATGGCGTGGCGTTGCCAAGCGCCGCGACCAGCTCGCCATGTGGTGTTTATTTACACGTGGCGCCCCCGGCGCAGAGGAGTCTCATTCCTTCTCTAAGGTGTCATTCAATAATCTAATGCGTTACGATAATGATTATCATTACCAGTTTAATTATTGTGAGTCCCCATGCCAGTACTAGTCCCTTTACATCAACAAGACGCTGCTGTCATGCGTTCAGCCGTGGCGCTCCGTCCGTTGGCACTGGCGGTGCACATGCTTGCGGTCGGTCTCTCCTTCGCGGCACCACTCGCCCAGGCGGAGCAGGCCGAAGCAGAAGGCAGCGTCACTCTGGACGCTACCGCCATCACGGGCACCGCCACCCGCGAGCGCAGCGCCGTCACCGAGGATAGCCAGTCCTACACCACCGAGGCCGCACGTACGGCCACGCCGTTGAGCATGTCCCTGCGCGAGACGCCGCAGTCGGTCACGGTGGTCACCCAGCAGCGCATCGAAGACCAGGACCTGCAGACCATCACCGACGTGGTCAACAACACCACCGGTATTTCGATGAACCGCTACGAGACCAATCGTGGTCAGATCAACGCCCGTGGTTTCGAACTCAACTCGCTGATGATCGATGGTGTGCCCACCATCTATGAGCAGCCGTGGAGCTCCGGCGAAATCTTCGGCAGCCTGGCGATGTTCGACCGCGTCGAAGTGGTGCGTGGTGCCAACGGTCTGATGACCGGTGCCGGCGATCCCTCCGCGTCTCTGAACATGGTGCGCAAGCGCGCCAGCAGCCGCGAACTGAAGGGTTCGGTCGAGGTCAGCGCCGGTACTTGGGACACCTATGGCTCTCTGGGCGATCTGTCTCTGGCGCTGAACGAAGAAGGCACTGTCCGTGCTCGTCTGGTTGGTGAATACAACGAGGGCGACAGCTGGATGGACATGAACGCCAACCAGCGTGAAACCTTCTACGGCACTCTGGATATTGACCTGACGCCCGATACCACCCTGTGGTTCGGCGCCAGCAACCAGGAAAACAACAGCGACTCGCCGATGTGGGGCGGTCTGCCGGTGTGGTACACCGACGGCAGCAAGACCGACTGGAGTCGCTCCAAGACCACCTCCGCGGACTGGAGCAAGTGGGACACTAGCTACGAAACCTATTTCGCGAATCTGGACCACACTTTTGCCAACGACTGGCAGCTGAACCTCAGCTACAACCGTGGCGAGCGCAACGCCGACTCCTACCTGCTGTACGTCTACACCTACGCGGACAAGTCGGGCAGCCTGCCGATGTCGACCTTCCCGGCCATGTACCGGACGAAGACCGTGCAGGACGATTACAGCATGCGCGTCAGCGGTCCGTTCACTCTGCTCGGTCGCGAGCACGAAGTTGCCTTCGGCTATCTCCACAGCGAGCAGAACTTCGAGGCCGATACCCAGCCGGCGCTCACTGGCTGGGGCGGCATTGCCAACCTCGACGAGTACAACGGCAATTTCCCGCAGCCGGTCTGGGGTGGCATGACCAGCTACGGATACGGCGATGTGACCCAGAAGGGGGCGTACGCTGCGACCCGTCTGAATCTGACTGACGATCTCAAGGTGATCGTCGGTGCGCGTGACAGTAACTATGAAAAGACCAGCGACGACATCTATTCCGAGCCGTCGCGCATTGATGCCGATCACCAACTGACCCCCTATGCCGGCGTGGTCTACGACCTGACGGACAATCTGTCTGCCTATGCCAGCTATACGGAAATCTTTCTGCCGCAGTCCGAGCGGAATATCAGCGGCCAGCAGCTCGAACCTATAGTCGGCGAAAGCTACGAGACCGGTCTGAAGTTTGAGTTCTTTGACGGTCGCCTGAATGCCTCGGCTGCCATCTTCCAGATCAAGCAAGACAACCTGGCAGAAGCCACTGGTGAATTCCTTCCGGGCACTATCGAGCAGGGCTACGAGGCTGGTGACGGCGCAACCAGCGAGGGCTTCGAGTTGGAGGTTTCCGGCGAGTTGGCTCAGGGCTGGAATGCGTCAGCGGGTTATACCCAGTTCGAACTGGAAAACGCCGACGGCGACGATGTAAATACCCTGTACCCGACCAAACTGCTACGTACCTTCACCACCTACCGGGTGCCAGGTATTTTCAACGACAAGCTAACCATCGGCGGCGGCGTGAACTGGCAGGACAGCATCTACACCTACGCCGCTAACCCGGCAGGGAATACTGAGAAGGTCGAGCAGGACGCCTACGCCCTGGTCAACCTGATGGCCCGTTACGAGATTTCTGAGAACCTCTCGGCTCAGCTGAACGCCAACAACGTGACCGACCAGAAGTACTTCGACATCTTCGACGCCTACGGCGCTCTGACCTACGGTGCGCCGCGCAGCATGACTGCTTCCGCGAAGTACCGTTTCTAAGGCAACCGGATGAGGCGGCAGGTTCTTCCTGTCGCCCCAGCGGCAATAAAACAACGCCGGTCGGCTGGGGCCGGCGTTGTGCTTTCTGCTGATCTGCAAGTCAGCTGCAATTGCTGGCACACAGCAGGACTTAGGCGAACTTCACCTGTTTGTTCAGCGGCAGGCTGCGCAGCCGTTGGCCGGTGAGGGCGTGGATGGCATTGGCCAGCGCCGGCAAGGACGGTGGTGTGCCGGGTTCGCCGGCGCCGCTGAGGGTCGGTCCGTTTTCCAGAATCCGCACCTCGATGGGCGGCACCTGGCGCATGCGCAAGGCGTCGTAGTCGTGGAAGTTGGACTGCACTACCGCGCCGTCGGCAAAGCTGATTTCGCCCATGATTGCCGCTGTCAGCCCGTAGATGATCGCCGAAGTCATTTGCGCTTCGAGGTTTTGCGGGTCAAGCGCAATGCCCACATCGGCGGCGCAGTAGACCTTGTCGATGCGTACGCCGGCGACGGTTTGGCTGACTTCGATGACTTGCGCCACCGTGGTGCCAAACGACAGGCATAGCGCCAGCCCACGGGCACGTCCCGCCGGCAGCGGTTGTTGCCAGTTGGCCATAGCCGCCACGCTGTTCAATACCTGTTGTGCCACCGGGAAATCGGCGGTCATCTGTAGACGCATGGCCAGTGGATCGACGCCGCCGGCCAGCGCCAGCTCATCGAGAAAGCTCTCGTGGAAGAAGCTGTTGAACGAGGCGCCGACTGAGCGCCAGTTGCCCACCGGTAGCTGCAGACCTGGGTCATAGCCGCTCACCCGGTAGTTGGCGATGCTGTAAGGCTGGCCGGCCGAGCCCTCGGTGATGGCCCGGTCTGGGCCCACCGCCGGCATGCCCACGCGGGCGGCGAACGAGCGGCCGACCGAGGGGCTGGCGATATCCATCTGCACCACCAGCGGTACTCCATCGCTGCCCATCACCCCCTGACAGCGGGCGATGGCGGCAGGGCGATACATGTCGTGCTGGATATCTTCAGTGCGGGTCCAAGTCAGCTTGATCGGGCTGCCCGGCAGGGCCATGGCCAGCTTTACCGCTTGCAGGATGTAGTCGCTCTCCAGTCGCCGGCCAAAGCCGCCGCCGAGAAACTGCACATGCAGGTGTACCTGTTCGATGGGCAAGCCGGCCAGTTCGGCCACTTGCTGGCGGATGATGGTTGGCGCCTGATGGCCGGCCCAGATATCCAGCTGGCCGTTGTGCAACTGCGCCACCGCGTTCATCGGCTCCAGGGTGCTGTGGGCGAGAAAGGGCACCTGGTATTCGGCGCTGACAATTTGCGGCGCGCTGGCTAAGGCCTGGCCGGCATCGCCGTTATTCACCGGCACGTCATCCACCGGGCCGTTGAAGGCGGCGGCGATGGCGCTAAAGATCGCCTCGCTGCTGGCCGGGTAAGGCGCTGGACCCCAGTCGAACTTGATCTTGGCCGCTGCCTGGAAGGCCCGCCAAGTGTTGTCGGCCACCACTGCAACGGCGCCGTCACCCAGCTCGATTACCTGTTTGACCCCGCGGGCTTGCTTGGCCTCGCTGGCGTCGAAGCTGTTCAGCGCGCCGCCCAGGCGCTGGTTGGCCCGCACCGTG
>JAURXE010000596.1 GCA_030654635.1 Pseudomonas sp. | reverse complement strand
TGGCGATGCTCACCAGGCTTAAGACCCGCTCGCCCAGTTGCACGAACTGACCGTCACAACGGCTGCCAGCCGGCCACTCGGGGCCGAGGTCGCGCAGCAATTGCAGCTGGGCAAAACCTGCCGGGTCGTAGCCGAGCAGCTCGGCATCCTGGAAATAAAACTGTTGGCGTACCAGCGGATAGAGCGCCTTGAACAGGCTTTCTTTCAGCGAGAAGGTCAGACTCACCCGCCAGGCCTGTTGCTCGGCGGGCAGTTGCGCCAGGCGTTGGAGTTCGGCTGGGGTGAGGATGCTGGCTTGCAAACGTTGCGCCCGCGTCGGGCTTAGCAGCCGCTCAATATCCAAGCCGAGGCCGCGCCACTCGGCCTGCCGACCAACCACCGCGCCGGCCCAGCCGTCGCCGTGGCTGATGGAGCCGACCACCCCGCTTGGCCAACAGGGCGCCCGATCGGCACCGACTGCCGGCACTGTGACGTTGCCGGTGAGTTGCAGTAGCGCCTGGCGAGCGCACAGGCGGCCGGCCAGAAACTCACTTTGGCGCTTGGCTGCGCCCTTGGGTTGGTTGATTGCGGTGCGCGGAAAATCCGTCGCCTGCAGCAACAGTGGGTCAAATTCGCAGCTCAGCAACTGGCAGTCGGTCAGCAACTGCGGCAAGGGCCAGTGATCTTGCAGCGGGCTGCAGCAGGCGGGGTGGTAAAGGTCTGCACTCATGGCGCTAGTGTGCCGTGTGGCGGCGGGGCCGGCCAGCCTTGCAGGCAATCCGCCAGGGCGGCGTTTACATTTCATTGCAAAGCGATAACAAAGCGCTACGAACAACCGCGCCGGCATTTGCCAGACTATTAATGCGTCTCCACTGGAGCGCAGGTGAGGTTGCCCGCTGCGGGCTGGCTTTAGCTTAAGCCGCCAGTGGCGTTTACTGAGTGTCAGTGCGGGAGCCCGAATGGGCTCCCGTTTTTTTTGGCGGCGGGTCAGTCAGAGTCTGCAGGCCCAGCCTCGACCCGTAGGCGCGGACTGGAGCCGCGGCGCATGGTGGAGCCCGGGTTTAGTTCAGCCTTCGGCATTAGCCCGATACGCACCAGGGGTCAGGCCGGTCCATTTTTTGCACGCGCGATGAAAGGCCGAGGGTTCGGAGAAGCCCAGCTGTTCGGCGATGTCCTGGATCGACAGCTCGCAACGGGCCAGGTGGTAAATCGCCAGATCGCGGCGCAGGTGGTCTTTGAGTTCCTGAAAACTCGAGCCTTCTTCGCTCAGGTGCCGGCGCAGGGTTTGCGGGCTCATGTGCAGCTGGCGGGCCACGGCTTCCAGGTCCGGCCAATGGCTGCAGTCGCGCCCCAGCTGGCGGCGGATCTGGCTGATCAGGCTGTCGCCACCGTC
>JAURXE010000225.1 GCA_030654635.1 Pseudomonas sp. | reverse complement strand
TGGCGATGGCGCACAAGCGGTGCACAAAGCCGCCAACTTTGAATATTCGGCCATCTTGATGGACTGCCGCCTGCCGATAATGGATGGCTATGAAGCCACTCGGCAGATCCGACTACTGCCTAATCAGGTGCAAACCCCCATCATCGCCCTGACCGCCAACGCCCTGCAGGGCGATCGCGAGGCCTGCCTGACTGCAGGGATGAACGATTATCTGGCTAAACCCTTTAAACGCATCGATCTGCAACGAATATTACAGCGCTGGCTGGCCAACGCAGCCTCAACACCCGAGCAGGAATGATAAAGTGACCAATAGTTGTCCTAGACCAGTATTTTGCTCCGTCCCCCGGTGCACAATGCAGCGTTTTGAGCGCACAACTGTTCGCAGACTGTGACTTTCATACTATCGCAACAGTCTACGACTAGCCTGCCAGCTCAAGCTTTGTGTAATTCGCTGGCAACTACAATTTTTCCAGCCCTGGTGCACAGGGATTTCCAGGAGCTCGCATGACCAAAGCAAACGCCTTCACTCGGGAAGACTTACTACGCTGCAGCCGCGGCGAGTTATTCGGCCCAGGTAACGCACAACTGCCCGCCCCCAACATGCTGATGGTTGATCGTATTGTTCATATCAGCGAAACCGGCGGTAAGTACGGCAAAGGCGAGTTGGTTGCCGAGCTGGATATCAATCCAGATCTGTGGTTTTTTGCCTGCCCCTTTGAGGGTGATCCAGACATGCCTGGTTGCTTAGGCCTGGATGCCATGTGGCAATTGCTAGGTTTTTACCTTGGCTGGCAAGGCAATCTCGGCCGCGGCCGAGCGCTGGGTTGTGGCGAAGTTAAGTTCTTCGGCCAGGTACTGCCCACAGCGAAAAAGATTACTTATAACATTCAGATTAAACGCACCATCAGCCGCTCTCTCGTGCTCGGCATCGCCGATGGCACCGTTAGCGTTGATGGCCGCGAAATTTACAGCGCCGAAGGCTTACGCGTTGGCCTGTTTACCTCTACTGACAGCTTTTAAAGGACAACAACATGCGTCGCGTCGTGATCACCGGCTTGGGCATTGTTTCGTGCCTGGGCACCGATAAAGACACCGTTTCCGCCAGCCTGCGCGCCGGCCGTTCGGGCATCAGCTTCAACCCGGCCTATGCCGAGATGGGCCTGCGCAGCCAAGTTTCCGGCTCGGTTAAATTAGATCTAGAAGCACTGATTGACCGTAAGGTTTATCGCTTTATGGGCGACGCGGCAGCTTTCGCCTATTTGGCAATGGAACAAGCGGTCAAAGATGCCGGCCTGACAGCTGAAGAAGTGTCTAATCCGCGCATCGGTTTAGTCGCTGGCTCCGGTGGTGCCTCGACGGTCAATCAGATGGAAGCCCTGGATATTCTGCGCGAAAAAGGCGTCAAGCGTGTTGGCCCGTATCGCGTGCCGCGCACCATGAGCAGCACCGTCTCGGCCTGCCTGGCGACACCGTTCAAGATCAAAGGCGTCAACTACTCGATCTCCTCGGCCTGCGCCACCAGTGCCCACTGCATTGGTCACGCCATGGAGCTGATCCAGCTCGGCAAGCAAGACATAGTCTTTGCCGGTGGCGGTGAAGAAGAGCATTGGAGCCAAAGCTTCTTGTTTGACGCCATGGGCGCCCTGTCGAGCAAGTACAACGACACGCCAGAAACGGCCTCACGCGCTTATGACGCCACCCGCGACGGTTTTGTCATCGCTGGCGGCGGTGGCATGGTGGTGGTTGAAGAACTGGAGCATGCGCTTAAACGTGGCGCAAAAATCTACGCCGAAATTATCGGCTATGGAGCTACCTCCGACGGCTACGACATGGTCGCGCCGAGCGGCGAAGGTGCAGTGCGCTGTATGCAGCAAGCGCTGTCTACCGTCAGCGAGCCGGTCGACTACCTCAACACCCACGGCACCTCAACGCCGGTTGGTGACTTGGCGGAAAGCCGTGGCGTGCGTGAAGTGTTTGGCGACAAGGCCCCTCTGATCAGCTCGACCAAGAGCCTCTCGGGTCACTCCTTGGGCGCCGCCGGCGTGCACGAAGCGATTTACTGTATGCTGATGATGGAAGGCAACTTCCTCGCCGCCTCGGCCAACATCGAAACCCTCGACCCCGAGGTTGCCGATTTGCCGATCCTGCGTGAAACCCGCGAAAACTTTAGCGCCAACGTGGTGATGAGCAACAGCTTCGGCTTTGGCGGCACCAACGCCTCCCTGGTCTTGAAGCGCTGGCAGGCATAACGCTTGCCCGATAAAAAA
>JAURXE010000592.1 GCA_030654635.1 Pseudomonas sp. | reverse complement strand
GGCCGGGATTTGCTGATCCAGTTCGGTGGAGTAGTACACCGCCCGCGCCAGTCCCGGCGACTCGAGCAGCATGACTTTATGCTGCTGGGCAATTTCGCGAATTTTCAACGCGGTAAAATCGCTGCCCTTGGCCAACAGCACCGGCGCGCTGCCCTGCGCCGGATCGTATTTGAGAGCCACGGCAAAATGCGTCGGGTTGGTAATCACCACATCCGCGTTGGGCACCGCCGCCATCATCCGCCGCTCGGCCATTTGCCGTTGCAACTGACGAATCCGCGATTTGACCTCAGGCTTGCCTTCACTGTCTTTGTATTCGTCGCGCACTTCCTGCTTGGTCATCATCAGCTTTTGGCGGTTATCCCAAATCTGAAAGGGTATATCGACCACGGCGATCAAAATTAACCCGCACGCCATCCACAGCATGCTCCAACCGACGATGTTGGTGCTGTGGATAATCGCCGAAGGCAAGGGCTCATAGGCGATGGCCAGCAGGCTTTGCTGATCGGCTGAGAGCACCGCCAAAGCTACCAGCAAAATCACCGTAAATTTACCTATAGCCTTGAGTAACTCGACCAAGGCGTGGATGGAGAACATGCGTTTAAGCCCGGCCGCCGGGTTCATTCGGCTGACCTTGGGGGCTAGCGACTCCATCGAAAACAACCAACCGCCCAAGCTAATCGGCCCCAGCACTGCGGCGATCAGTAAAATAATCAACAAGGGTAGAAACGCCTCCAGCACCAACTTGCCCGAGGCCAGCAGGTACAGGGCCATGGAGCCGTCATTGAGCAGCACCTCGCGCGGCAAGGCAAAGTTACCGCGCATCAACTGCAATAACGCCAGGCCGAAGTCGCTGCCGTAAATCAACAACCCAGCGATCCCGGCCATGGTCACCACCACGGTATTGAGCTCACGCGAGCGAGCCACCTGACCTTTCTTGCGCGACTCTTCGAGCCGCTTACCGGTGGGGTCTTCGCTCTTGTCCGCGCCGCTTTCACTTTCTGCCATCCTGCCTCCCGAGCGTTAGCGTGCCTGCGCCAGTTCGCGCAGCCATTGCAAGGCTTCACTGGACAGAAGCTGATAATGGGCAAGAAAGTCAGAAAGACCCAACCAGAAAACTACTAAACCAATCACCAGAGTCATCGGAAAACCGATGGAGATGATATTTAGTTGCGGCGCGGCGCGGGTCATGATGCCAAACGCCAGGCTCACCACCAGCAACGCGGTAATTGCCGGCAACACCAATAGCAAGCCCGCACCCAGCACCCAGCTCAATTTGCCGACCAACTCCCAGTAATGATTAGTCGACAGCCCAGTGCCTATGGGTAAGGTAATAAAACTCTCGGCCAACACCTCAAATACCACCAGATGGCCGTTCATTGCCAAGAACAGCAAGGTCACCAGCATCAGCAGCATCTGCCCCAGCACCGGCACCGAGACGCCGTTACTGGGATCGATCATCGAAGCAAAGGCTAAACCGGCTTGCACCGCGATAATCTGCCCTGCTACGGAAAACAGGTGAAAGAACAACTGCAAACTAAAGCCCAGCATCACCCCGATCAGAATCTCCTGGGCAATTAATAAGATGGCCCGCAGGCTCACGGCATCGAACGGCGCGATTGGCGGCAGCGTGGGCGCCAGCACCACACAAATCGCCAAGGCCAGATACAGCCGCACACGGCCGGGAACCAGTTTGGTCCCGATGATCGGCATCACCATTAACAAGGATGCGATACGAAATAACGGCAGCATAAAACTGCCCACCCAGGCGCCGATCTGCTCGGTGCTCAGCTCCAACATGGGCTTAGCCAATGACCCGCGGAATGTTCTGAATCAAGGTCTGGGTGTACTCCATCAACTCGCGAACCAGCCAGGGGCCGGCCCACATCAACGTCAACAGCATGACCAGCAGACGCGGAACAAAGCTCAGGGTTTGCTCGTTGATTTGCGTCGCGGCCTGGAACATCGCCACCAGTAAACCCACCAGCAAACTGGGCAGCACCAGCAAACCGACAATCACGGCGATCAACCACAGCGCCTCACGGATCAGGTCTACCGCCACTTCGGGAGTCATAAGCGTCGCTCCACGTGCGTACCTAAAGGGTGCCGAAACTACTGGCCAAGGTGCCCATAACCAGCGCCCAGCCATCGATCAGCACAAACAGCATGATCTTGAACGGCAGCGAAATAATCAGTGGCGACAGCATCATCATGCCCATCGCCATCAGTACGCTGGCCACCACCATATCGATGATCAGAAACGGGATAAAAATCATAAAGCCAATCTGAAACGCGGTTTTCAGCTCCGAGGTGACGAACGCCGGTATCAAGATGGTCATCGGCGCCTGCTCAGGCGAGGCAATATCAGTGCGCTTGGACAGCCGTACAAACAGCTCAAGATCGGAGGCGCGGGTCTGCGCCAGCATGAATTTCTTCAGCGGCACTTCAGCCTTGGCAATCGCCTGCTGGGCCGGTAGCTGCTCCTTCAGATAAGGCTGAACGGCATCTTGGTTTATTTGATCGAACACCGGCGCCATGATGAACAGGGTTAAAAACATCGCCAAACCGGTGAGGATTTGGTTTGACGGAGTCTGCTGCAAGCCCAGCGCCTGACGCAAAATCGAAAAGACGATGATGATCCGAGTGAAGCTGGTCATCAGCATCACAAAGGCCGGGATAAAGCTCAGCGCGGTCATGATCAGCAGAATCTGCAGATTGACCGAATACTCCTGCTGACCCGCGGCGTTATTGGACAGCGTTATCGCCGAGATCGACATTGGGTCGTCAGCACCCAATGCCAATGGCGCGACTAAAACCAGCAGCACGGCGCACAGAATACGCATCGCAGCCATCAAGATTGGTCCCCTTGGGGCCCTTGCCCGAGGGCAACTGCGAGCAAAACACTAGGTATGCACATCAAGGTTTATCCTTCTGATCCCGGCCCAACAACTCCATCAGCTTCTGGGCAAACTCGGTGCTGGCAGGCTCGCTGTCGGGCAGATGCACCGGCTCTTTCAGCACATGCAAGGGGGTGATACGCCCCGCGCTTAGGCCGAGTAAAACTTGCTCACTGCCAACTTGTACCAGCACCAGCCGATCACGCGGCCCCAGTGCTTGGGTGGCCAGCAACTTGATGACCTGCGCGCCACGTGGACCAATGCGCTGCACACGACGCAGCAACCAGGCCAGCAGGAAAATCAGACCGATGACCAGCAGTAACCCCATCAGCATCTGACCCAACTGGGCACTCAGATTGCCGCTGCTCGCAACCACCTGCGCAGTCGCCGCGCCGGGGCCGGGTTCAGCAGCCAGGGCCATCAGCGGCAAGCCGCACAAGAGCCAAAGAAAGCCGCGCACGGGCTTAGCGCAACTTCTTGATGCGTTCACTTGGACTGATCACATCAGTCAAGCGAATGCCAAACTTCTCGTTCACCACCACCACCTCGCCGTGAGCGATCAAGGTGCCGTTGACCAACACATCCAGCGGCTCGCCCGCCAGCCGATCAAGCTCGATCACCGAGCCCTGGTTGAGCTGTAGCAAGTTGCGAATGGTGATTTCGGTATTGCCGACCTCCATGGAAATCGACACTGGAATATCCAGAATCACATCCAGGTTCGGCCCATCCAGGCTCACCGGCGCATTCGAGCGCGCCGGCACACTGCCGAACTCTTCCATTTTTGCCCGCGGCGCTGCGGGCTCAGCCGCCGCGCTGGCCATCATCGCGTCGATGTCATCCTGATCGGCATCGCCGGCCTCAGACAAGGCTGCCGCCCACTCATCAGCCAACGCTTGCTCTTCGGGGGAGGTGTTTTCGTCTTCGTCTGCCATCGTATGTCCTCGGCGAGCTCCAAGAGCCTGCTTAATGTTTAGTGCGCCTGCTTATGTCGCCCGGTGACGACGTTAAACAGCCTCTAAAATGTGGGTTAAGCGTCGCGCATCAGCGTAAACGCTCGACCGGATTGAGTATTTGGAAGGCCAGCTTGCCTTTATGCGCGCCCAGTTTGACGGTAAAGGCCGGCACACCATTGGCGCGCAGCAACACCTGGTCGGGCAAGTCCACCGGAATCACATCACCCGGTTGCATATGCAAAATATCGCGAAGCTTTAATTGGCGACTGGCCACGGTGGCGCCCAGAGGCACGCTGACATCGAGAATATCTTCGCGCAGGGCATTCACCCAGCGCTCATCCTGATCATCGACATCGGACTGAAAACCTGCATCGAGCATGTCGCGAATCGGCTCGATCATCGAATAGGGCATGGTCACATGCAGGTCACCGCCACCGCCATCCAACTCGATATGAAAGGTGGAAACCACCACCACTTCGCTGGGGCTGACGATGTTGGCCAGAGCCGGGTTCACTTCCGAGCTGATGTACTCAAAGTTAATGTCCAGCACCGCATGCCAGGCTTCCTTGAGGTCGACAAAGGCCTGATCGATGACCATGCGCACCACCCGTAATTCGGTGGGGGTGAACTCACGACCTTCGATCTTGGCGTGGCGGCCATCGCCGCCAAAGAAGTTATCCACCAATTTGAATACCAATTTGGCATCCAGAATAAACAAGCCGGTACCGCGCAGCGGCTTCATCTTCACCAGGTTAAGGCTGGTGGGCACATACAAGGAATGCACGTACTCGCCGAACTTCATCACCTGCACGCCGCCGACCGCCACATCAGCCGAACGGCGCAACAGGTTAAACATGCTGACACGGGTGTAACGGGCAAAACGCTCGTTGATCATCTCCAGCGTCGGCATCCGGCCGCGAACGATGCGG
>JAURXE010000588.1 GCA_030654635.1 Pseudomonas sp. | reverse complement strand
CAAGGCCAGCGCGGTCAGCTCGATACCCAGGTGCCGCAGGAGCTGGAACCCTTGGTGGGGCAAATCAATCATCTGTTGACCCATACCGCCGAGAGCCTGACGCGCTCGCGGCATGCCCTGGGCAATCTGGGCCATGCGCTGAAAACCCCGCTGGCGGTGCTGCTCAGCCTGGCTGCCCGAGAGGAATTGAATGCCCACCCGGAATTACGGGCCACCTTGCGCGAACAATTGGCGCAGATCGAACAACGCCTCAGCCGCGAATTGGCGCGTGCGCGCTTGGCTGGCGAGGCCTTGCCCGGTGCGCAGTTTGTCTGCGCCGAGGAGCTGCCGGGGTTGTGCGCCACCCTGGAGATGATCCATCCGCGCGGGCTTAAGTTGAGCTGGCAAGCACCAAAGGATTTGCGTCTGCCCTGGGATCGTGAAGACCTGCTGGAGCTGCTCGGTAATCTGCTGGATAACGCCTGCAAATGGGCGCAAAGCCAGGTGCGGCTGAGCATTGCCACGCAAGCCGCGGGCTTTGTGCTGATGGTCGATGACGACGGTCCGGGGATTGCCCTGGATAGCCGGACGGCGGTGCTCGAACGCGGCACTCGGCTTGATGAACAGGTTGCCGGCCATGGCCTGGGGCTGGGGGTGGTGCGCGATATAGTCGAAGCCTGGGGCGGGCGCCTGCAATTGCTGGACAGCCCGCTGGGGGGGCTGCGCGTCAGTATCGAACTGAGCCGCGCAGTGGCTGTGCCCGCAGGGTTAAAGCCGGCGCCCTAGCATTAAAGCCGCAGCCCTCAGCCTGGGTTGTAAAACTACTGCTGACGCTTGCTTTCCACCGAGCTCAAACGACCGCCTTCGAAGCGCAGAAAATACAGCGCGCCATTGGCCGGGCCGTAGACCCACTCTTCAATTTGTACGCCGCCAATGCCGTTGACGACTTGGGTGTAGCCGACAAAGTGGCTGCTGTTGGGCTGGCCGCATTTATTGCTCACTTCAATGGTGCGGTCGCCGCTACTGGCCAGCTTGGTACCGCACCTGTAAGTCGCCGCCGAGGCATCAGCCGCCAGTAATAGCAGGGGCAGGGCGAGGCTTAAAACAAAGGCTTTCATGGGAGTCCTTTCAACACTTAGAGGGGATTGCCGAGCCGCAATTGCGGGTTCTGACGCCGGCACTCTATGCCGCTGGCACTTTAATAAATAGGGGGCGCCACTTAATTTTGTGTCACGGCTGAAGCGGATTTTTATCGTGCTGAAATCATTCAACTGTCTGCAGTTTTAGCCGCGAATTAGCCAGGCCGAGCGCGGCCGATGGCGCGGCCTAATGTCGGCAACAGGCAATGAGCTTGCCTGCGCTTTGAATGAGCTGTGGCGGTTGCCACAGCCCGGTGTCGGCTCAGTCAAACACGAAGTGATCGCTGTGCAGCTGCATGGTCGATTTGGCGGACTTGAGCATCGCCGCCGCGTGACCTTTGGCCCGTGGCAGCAGGCGGGCAAAGTAAAACTCGCTGGTGGCGATTTTGGCCTGGTAAAACTCTGGGGTTTCACTGCCGCCGTCGCGCAGTTTGCGCATTGCCACGGCTTCTTGCTGGGCCCAGACCCAGGCCAGGGTGGCGTAGCCGGAATACATCAAGAAATCATGGCAGGCGGTGCTGACCATCTCGCGGTCTTTGCGCGCCACCAGGGCGATGCGCAGGGTCAGGTAGTTCCACTGGGCGACGATTTTCAGCAGGCTCAGGGCGCGCCGGCGCATCTTCGGCTCGTTTTTCAGCAGTTCAATGGCGAACTTGGCCATGGGCTTGCTGAAGTCCCAGACTGCCTTGCCTTTGCTCATCACCAACACCTTGCGCCCCAGCAGGTCGAGGGCCTGGATGCCGGTGGTGCCTTCATAGAGGGTGGAGATCCGTGCGTCACGGACGATCTGCTCCATGCCGTGTTCCTGGATATAACCGTGCCCGCCGAACACCTGCATGCCGAGGTTGGCGGCCTCCAGGCCCAGTTCGGTAAGGCAGCCTTTGAGGATCGGGGTGATAAAGCCCAGCTGGTCGTCCCAGTGTTGGTACTGCGCCTGATCATTACTGAGCATGGCCTCGATCATCTTGTCGGCGTGCTGGCTGGCCAGGTAAATCAGCGCGCGGCCGCCTTCGGCAATGGCTTTCTGGGTGAGCAGCATGCGTCGCACATCCCCGTGGCTGATTAAGTTGTCGGCCACCTGAGTGGGCTCTTGGGTGCCGGACAAGGCGCGCATCGAGCGGCGTTCCTTGGCGTAGGCCAGCGCCCCTTGGTAGGACTGCTCGGCGTGGGCCAGGCCCTGCAGCGCGGTGCCGATCCGCGCGGTGTTCATAAAGGTGAACATGCACTCCAGGCCCTTGTTCGGCTGGCCAATCAGAAAACCTGTGGCGCCGTCGAAGTTCATCACACAGGTGGCGTTGCCGTGGATGCCCATCTTGTGTTCCAGCGAGCCGCAGTTCACCGCGTTGCGTGGGCCAAGCTGGCCGTCTGCGCCGGGCATGAATTTCGGCACGATAAACAGCGAGATACCACGGGTGCCCTTGGGCGCATCGGGCAGCCGGGCCAGCACTATATGGATGATGTTTTCGGTGAGGTCATGCTCGCCGCTGGAGATAAAGATCTTGGTGCCGGTCAGGGCGTAGCTGCCGTCGCTGTTGGCTTCGGCGCGAGTCTTCACCTGGCCCAAGTCAGTGCCGCATTGCGGCTCGGTCAGGCACATGGTGCCGGTCCAGCGGCCTTCGGTCAGCGGGGTTAAGTAGGTGTGTTTTTGTTCGTCGCTGCCGTGTTGCAGGAGGGTGTTCATCGCCCCCATCGACAGTCCCGGATACATGGTGAACGACCAGTTGGCGGTGGCCATCATCTCGGATTTGAGCATCCCCAGGCTCATTGGCAGGCCTTGGCCACCAAATTCGACTGGGTGCGACAGCCCCTGCCAGCCGTCGGCGGCGTAGCTGACGTAAGCCTCTTTATAACCCTTGGGAGTGCGCACGTTGCCGTGCTCGAAGTGGCAACCTTCTTGGTCGCCGCTCTGGTTTAACGGGCTGAGCACCTCTTCGCTGAATTTGGCGCACTCGCTGAGGATGGCATCGACCATGTCCGGGCTGGCCTCGGCGCCGCTGGCCAGGCTGCGGTAATGGCCGGGGAAGTCCAGCACTTCATTGAGCAAAAAACGGGTATCACGCAGGGGGGCTTTGTAGGCGGGCATCAGAATGTCTCGATAAGCAGCAGCGATTGGCTGGCAACGCGGCGATTTATACGAGGCTTATGCGGGGGGCGCCTTGGCGTGACTGCCAGCGGCGCACTGGCAGATTGGCAACAGTGCGTGCTAGCTGCTGGTTGGCGTGGCCTGCAGCTGTTGGTAAGCCTGCTGCAAATTTTTGTAATCGAGTTTTAATTGGCGTAATTCATCGGTGAGGGCATCGGTATCGATAAAGGCAGTTTCGATAAAGTCTTTCTCCACCAGGGTGCGCGACAGCACTGCACGCTCGCCTTCCAGTTGCTGCTGCAGTTGTTCGGTGGTCTCACGCAAGTGTTGCTGCAGGCGCATTTGCGAGGCGTGCTCGGCTTCGTGTTGCTGGCGTTGCTCTTGCAACTGCAGGTTGGCATCTTGCAGGGTGCGTTTTGAGTTGCGCAGCTCTTTGCTGGCTTGCTCGTTTTGTTGACGTAACTGAGTCAGTTCATCGTTAAGTTGCTGCTGGCGCGCTTGCAGGGTGGAGACTTTGCCAACTTTGGCGGTCATTTGGCGGTTTTGCCCATGCAGTGTGGTGACCAGTTTGTGCGAGCGATCAAGCTTGGTTTTGAACTCACCCAGTTGCGCCTCCAACTCATCACGCTGCGCCAACAGGGCGGTGATTTCGCGTTGATGCTCATGTTTCCACTGCGGGTATTGTTGCGGGTCGAGGCCATCAATGTCGGCGACCAGTTGCAGGCTGCTGCCGAGCGCCTGGTCGAGGGGGTCGATGCTGATGGCGCTGAGTTCGCTGAGCATATCGCTGAGCAACAGACTGTCGTCGCCCGTGTCGCTGGCCGAGGCGCTGGTCTTTTTTGCCCGGCTCAACCATGCACGGTGCCCGGTGCCTGGGCTGTCCGGGGTGCGCAGGTAACTCCGATAAAACATAATGCCGAGCAAAATGGCCAGCACCAAATTGGTGGCGCAAACCAGCAGAATACCCAGCTCAGTGGTGTTGTAGCTGCTCATGGTGGCCCTCGGTTCAGCTCAGCAAGATGGTGATAAAACCATCGCCATAGGCTGCGAAGGAAATACTAAAATCAGCGCGCCCATAGTTGTTGCGCATCAATTCGTAGAGTTTCTCAAAGGGTTTTTGCACCAGATGGCAGCTCGACAGCGCCAAGCGTTTTTCGCCGCTGCGCGAGATCATCTCGGCCAGGTCACTGAGAAAGGATTTGCTGTTCTCGAAGATGTCGCGATTCAGGGTCAGGGAGCTGATGGCGGTTTTTACCTCGGCGGCCGAGAGGTTCGACAGCGCGCCGCCGATCATGGCTGCGGCGTTGAGGTCCATCAGGCACACCGCATCCACCGCCTTGCTGCCGGCGCTGCTGTAAACGCCAAACACATAGGGCAGCTTGATCCGGTCGATAGGCACCGGCTCGATGCTCTCAACCTTGCAAATAATTGACGAGAGACTCAGCAAGCGGGCGATTTCAGCCGCGCTGGTGAGGCTGCTGGCGGCCGGTTTGACGCTGCTTGTGCTCGGTTCAGTGGCGGTTTCTATGGCTTCTTCAAGGCTGTCGGCATCTTGCAGCACCGAGAGCACGGCTTGGGTCAGAATTTCGGTGTTAAAGGGTTTAGTCACCACAAAGGCGGCGCCATTGCGCACCGCTTCTTCAATATGCCGCGCCGAAGATTCGGTGGTGACGAAACCGATCTTGATGTCGTGCATGCCCAGCTGGCGAATGGTTTGCAGCAACTCCAGGCCGGTCATGCCCGGCATGTGCCAGTCGGTCAGTATCAGGTCGGGCTTCCAAGTTTCCAGGGTGACCAAGGCTTCGTCGCCATTCAGGGCGGTTTTCAGCTCAATGTCGCGGTAGCCGATTTTCTCCAGGATGCGCCGGATAATGGTTTGTACCGCGCGACTGTCATCAACGATTAGAAATCTCATAGGGCCCTCGCAACCAGCAAAATAGTCTCGATAGTGTTCATGTTGCCGGGCTCCAACCTGCCGCGGCAGGGACTTCAAGAGTTTCGAAAATAATCACCTGGATATGCCGGTCTTGCTGGTGGGCAATGTAACTGCCGCTGACCGTGCTGGCCGCCAAAATCAGCAAAAACTGCGCATGGCTAAGGCGTGAAGGCAAACCCAGATCCAGGGTTAGTTGTTCGGTTATATGGGTTGGCACACCGCTGGCGAACACATTGCACAGCTCGCCACAGGCATCGGCAATGTCGTCGGCGCTGAGGTCTTGCTCGGGCATATCGAACATCTGCCCGGTGAGCTTGCGGGCATCTTGCTCGGCAATGGCCAACCCGACACCGGCCAAATGGCCGCTGGGGGTTGGATGCAGAGTCACGACAAAATAGTGCTGGGCCAGCAAGGCTTGGCTGCAGACGGCTTGCGCGCTGAAGCTTAACTCTTCGCCAACGAGCATTTGCCAAGTCTTGGTGAGGTGTTCTTCCATTGCGTGTAGATGCATCTAAGCCGCCCCGCAGGCAGTGATATAGCGAGTAACACTCACCGAACAGTAGCTGGTTTATTGCCCATTAAACAAGGTCGGCGCCTTTGGCTGGTGGCCTGTGGCCGCTGCCTTGCGCTGCATGGCCGCGTGCTTGGGGGCGGGTCAGGCAGTTGCGGCAAGTGTTCTGGAAACGACCTCGGTATAGCCATGGCCACCACTGCGCCCCGCCGGGCTTGTGCCGGGGGCTGCGGCCGGCAACTCTGCAGCCTGGTTGATGGTCGGTCGGGGTGAAACAGCATGGGTGCGGTCTGGCAGCGTGGCTTAGCTAATATCGGCATGGCGAAGAAACTGGGCCTGGGGTTTGGTCTGGTATTGCTGCTCACCTGCGTGGTGGCGGCAACCGGCTTGACGGCCTTGCAGGCCATCAGCCAGCGCTTCGATGGCCTCAAGCAGATGTCGGCGATCAACACCGCAGTGTTGCGCCTGCGCATGCAGGAACAGGCCTTTGCCCTGAGCAGCGATCCCAAAGCGGCGCAGCAGTGGCAACAGGAGGCCGAGGCGCTTGGCCTGCTGGTCACGGCGCTGCACGAGCAGTCGCCTGCCAGCCAAGCGGCGCTGACATCGGTGGCGCAGTCGTTAGCCGCCTATCAGGGCGCTTTCACTCAGTTTGTGGTCGTGGCGCAATCCAAGGATTTAGCCCTGGAACAGGTCAGTTGGTCGGTGGCCAGCGCCGCCAATAACCTCAACTTGTTGCAGGATGGTCTAGCGGACGACGGCACCTATGAGCTGAAAGAATCGCAAGGCCTGCGTGGCGCCGAATTTGTGCGCCAGGCCGCGCAGGTCAGCCAGGTTTCGCGGTTGATGTTGCAAGCCCTCAACGAGGCCCATGTGCGTTTAAACAACAGCCGCAAGGGCGTCACTGCCGATGCTGCGGCAAGCAGCAAAATTGCCCAAGCCGACGAGGCCTTACAGCTGGCCGAGCAGCTCAAGGTTGAGGTTAGCGACGCTGGCTATCGCACTGTGCTCGGCGAGGTCGGTACCCATATCAGTAACTTCAATAGCAAGTTGGCTGAGTATCTGCAGTTGCTCAATCGTGAGCAGCAGATTCACGCTCAGATGCGCGAGCAGGCCGAGCAAGTGGTGCTGCGGGTCGACCAGGCCTACGCCGAGCAGGACGGCGCGATGCAGGCCGAACTTAAGGCCAATTCAGTGTTGATTCTTGGCGCTTCGGTGTTGGCGCTGCTGGCCGGTCTGGCCGCCGCGCTGCTGATTACCCGGCTTATAGTGGCGCCGTTGCAGGCGGTGATTCGCGTCGCCCAGCGGATTGCCGAGGGCGATTTGAGTGGCCGGGTACAGGTGCGCGGCACTGATGAAATCGGCCAGCTGATGAGCGCCATGCAGCAGATGTCCGGCGGCTTGAGCCAGATTGTCAGTGGCTTGCAGTCCGGCATCGATCAGCTGGCCGGCTCGGCGCGCAGCTTGTCGACAGTCACCGAGCAAACCAGTGCCGAGGTCAGCAAACAAAAGGAGGAAACCGAGCAGGTGGCCACCGCGATGAACCAGATGACCGCCACTGTGCATGATGTCGCGCGCAATGCCGAAGAGGCCGCACTGGCGGCGCAAACCGCCGATGACAAAGTTGCCAATGGTCAGGCGGTGGTGCGCCAGACCCTGGCGCGGATTGAGCAGTTGGCGCTGTCCTCCGGTTCGGCCAGTACCGGTATTCAGAGCCTGAGCTTGGAAATTCAGAACATCGGCAGTGTGCTGGGGGTGATCAAGAGCGTCGCCGAGCAAACCAACTTGCTGGCGCTGAACGCCGCCATCGAAGCGGCACGGGCCGGCGAGCAGGGCCGTGGTTTTGCCGTGGTGGCCGATGAAGTGCGGGCCTTGGCCAAGCGCACCCAGCAGGCTACCGCGGAAATTGAACGGCTGGTCGGTGCCCTGCAGCAGGGCGCCCAGAGCTCGGTGGCGCAGATTCAGAGCAGCGGCGAGCTGGTGCAGTTGAGCGTAAGCGACGCCCTGCAAACCGAAAGCGCGCTGGGCAGCATCGCCGCCGCGGTGTCGGTGATTCAGCAGATGAACCAGCAGATCGCCGCGGCCGCCGAACAGCAAAGCTCGGTGGCCGAGGAGATCAATCGCAGCGTCAACAGCATTCGCAACAGCGCCGATCAGTCTTCCCTAGCGATGACCGGCAGCGCCGCCAACAGCGTTGAATTGGCGACCCTAAGCCAGCAGTTGCAGGCGATGGTTGGGCATTTCAGATTGTAGGGCGCGCTGTCTTCAGTTGCGCGCCACGCTGACGCCTTCCAGGTTGGCGAACGAAGTGTCTTTGGCCGTCAGCAGGAAATCGCGCATAAATGGCGCATCCAGCATGTCGGTACGCACCCCGGCGAACAGGGTGGCGAACAACCCCTTGTCCCCCAGGCGTTTGGCGGTCACATAGCCGCGCGAGCTGTATTCGTGCAGCGCCCAGTTGGGCAGGCCGCAGACGCCACGGCCGCTGGCCACTAACTGCATCATCATCACCGTCAGCTCCGAGGTGCGCACCTGCGCCGGTTCCACATCGGCGGGCTCCAGGAAACGGGTGAAAATATCCAGCCGGTCACGCTCCACCGGGTAGGTGATCAGGGTTTCGGTGGCCAAGTCTTCGGCGTGGATAAAGGCCTTGCCGGCCAGCGGATGCTGGTTGGCCACCGCCAGCAGCGCCTCGTAGGTGAACAGCGGCACGTAGGTGATGCCGGCCATTTCGATCGGGTCGGAGGTCACCACCAGGTCCAGGTCGCCGCGAGCCAAGGCCGGCAGCGGCGCGAAGGAAAACCCCGAGGCCAGGTCCAGTTCCACCTCCGGCCAGGCATCGCGGAACTGGTCGATGGTTGGCATCAGCCACTGAAAGCAGCTGTGACATTCGATCGCCATGTGCAAGCGTCCGGCGGTGCCACCGGCCAGTCGCGCCAGATCGCGGGCCGCGCCGCGCAGTTGCGGCAACACCGCATCGGCCAGTTGCAACAGGCGCAGGCCAGCGCTGGTGAAACGCACCGGCTTGGTCTTGCGCATAAACAGCGACAAGCCGAGGCGCTCCTCCAGCTCTTTGAATTGGTGCGACAGCGCCGATTGGGTCAGGTGCAGGCGCTCGGCGGCGTCCACCAGACTGTCGGCTTCGCGTAGGGCATGCAGGGTTTTCAGGTGGCGAATTTCCAGCATGATGGCCTCGGTGGTGATGATGCTAATGGTGGTTGTTGCGTAGGGTGGGCAACCGCGAAGCGTTGCCCACCCGATAGGCGGTGCGCTGAGTTACGCGTCATCCACCCAATATCTAAAGATGAGTGAATCTCTAGATCATCAAGAATAAGTTGAGTTTGTCTCATGCAGTGCAGCTTGTCGACAATGGCGACCATCAGTCATCAGGAGATAGACATGGCACTCGCCCATAACCTTGGATTCCCGCGCATCGGCGCCGACCGTGAATTAAAAAAAGCCCTCGAGGCCCACTGGCAAGGCGAGCTGGACGAGAGCGGCCTGCGCGCCGTTGGCCGCGAACTACGCCGCGCCCACTGGCAACTGCAACAAGACGCCGGCATCGAGCTGCTGCCGGTCGGCGACTTTGCCTGGTATGACCAGGTGCTCACTCACTCGCTGATGTTTGGCGTGATCCCCCAGCGGTTTCGCCCTCAGCAAGGCGCGCCGAGCCTGGCCACCCTGTTCAGCATGGCCCGTGGCAGGGCTGCCGTGGACCACTGCTGTGGCGGCGCCCATGCCCAGGAGCTGACCAAGTGGTTCGATAGTAATTACC
>JAURXE010000220.1 GCA_030654635.1 Pseudomonas sp. | reverse complement strand
CCACCGCAAAACCGCGACCCTGTTCGCCAGCGCGAGCCGCTTCAATGGCGGCGTTGAGTGCAAGCAGGTTGGTCTGCTCGGCAATTGAGCGAATAACCTCAAGAACGCCGCCAATCTGCGCGCTTTCCTGGGCAAGGCTGTGCATCACGGCCACTGCCTGGCCGATGGTGTTAGACAGCTGATCAATCTGTCGCAGGCTGCTGTCGATATTCTGCAGGCCTTGCTCGGCCTGATCTTCGGCCTGGCGCACCTCATTTGCGGCGTGCTCGGCATTTTTGGCCACATCTTGTACCGCGTACGAGACTTCATGGATCGCCGTGGCGACCAACTCCATCTGTTGCGCCTGTTGCTGGCTATGTTGCTGGGTATTCTCGGCGATCTCACCGAGTGCTTGCGATGCTTGGTCAAGGTCGCCGGCAGCTCGCAGGGATTGGCCGATAACGTTGCGTAAATTTTCGGTAAAAGCATTGAAGTGCCCGGCCAGTGCAGTTAGTTCGTCGCGGCCGCGGCTATCGAGACTGCGGGTTAGATCCGCTTCACCGCTGGCGATGTTGGCCATGGCGTCGACGGTCTCATCCAGTGGGCGGGAGATGCTGCGCACAATCAAGCTGACTAACGCGGCCAGCAATACGCTGATAAGTAACAGTCCACCTGCTGCGCGAAACAGCTGCTGACGAAACTCCATCTGGGTGTCGTCAATGTAAACGCCGGAACCAATAATCCAGCCCCAGGGTTGAAACAGCGCGACGTAGGAGATTTTTGCCACCGGCTCTTGCGCGCCTGGCTTGGGCCAGCGGTAATTTACGACGCCTGCGCCGCTGGCCTTGACGACACTGACCATTTCGTTAAACAGCGCTTTGCCATCTGGGTCTTTGAGCCCTGAAAGGTCCTGACCTTCAAGTTTGGGATTGGTCGGGTGCATGATCATTCGCGGACTGAGGTCGTTGATCCAGAAATAGTCGGTTTTCTCATAGCGCAGGCCGCGAATAACTTCCATCGCCTGCTTTTGCGCGGCCTCGCGGGTCAGGGTGCCGGCCATTTCCAACCCCTGAAAATAGCCCAAAACGCCTGTGGCACTTTGCACCACATGAGCGGTTTTCAGGGCCTTGGCTCGATAGAGGTCGCCATATATTTGTTGCAGCATCAAAGCCGTGAGGGCCAGCAACATGACAATGGAGCTCAGCAAGATCAGCCAGAGGCGGCGACTTATGGGCAAATTACGCAAAAACCGCATGTTGAAGCTCCATATACAAGAAATACATCCACAGGCCTCAGCTAAGCATTGGTGCTTGTGCTTAGCAATTAGCCATTGGCCTGAGTGCTGCTAACTCAGGCGGTTGTTCGTGCGGCCAGGGTTAAGTAAGCCGAGCAAAGTTGTTAGACTGCGCGCCGCACTAAGTGCCGGATTCAGCTGATAAACCTTGCCTAAATTGCCCCGCGTTGCCGTTGCCACGCCACTATGGATTTACATGGATATTTTGCTTGCTGCACAGGCGTTGATTCTTGGCGTCGTCGAAGGGCTGACTGAGTTTTTGCCGATTTCCAGTACCGGCCACCAGATCATTGTGGCCGACCTGATTGGCTTTGGTGGTGACAGGGCCATAGCCTTTAATATCATCATCCAGTTGGGGGCGATTCTTGCGGTGGTTTGGGAGTATCGGCGCAAGATCTTCGAGGTGGTCGTCGGTTTGCCCAAAGAGGCCGAGGCGCAACGTTTTACCCTCAACCTGATCATCGCCGTACTGCCGGCCGTAGTGCTTGGCGTGGCCTTTGCTGATGTGATTCATCACTATCTGTTTAACCCCATCACCGTGGCCGCCGCGCTGCTGGTGGGCGGGTTGATCATGCTGTGGGCCGAGCGGCGCCAACACCAGGTCAGCGTTGAGACAGTCGAGCAAATGCGCTGGACGGACGCCCTCAAGGTCGGCTGTGTGCAATGTTTGGCGATGGTGCCGGGCACCTCACGCTCTGGCGCGACCATCATCGGCGGCTTGCTGTTTGGCCTGTCGCGCAAAGCGGCCACCGAATTTTCGTTTTTTCTGGCGATGCCGACCATGGTCGGCGCGGCGTTGTAT
>JAURXE010000580.1 GCA_030654635.1 Pseudomonas sp. | reverse complement strand
GACGGCGGCTTAGGCCGCCGTTTGCATTTGTGCCCCAGCCGTTTTATTCAGTAACCCCTGTTGAGATCCTGTCGATGCCGTTGTCCCAGATTGAAATCCTCCACCAGGACGCCGCCCTGCTGGTCATCAACAAACCAACTTTATTGCTCTCAGTGCCCGGTCGCGCCGATGACAATAAAGATTGCCTGGTGACGCGCTTGCAAGAAAACGGCTATCCCGAGGCGCGCATCGTTCATCGCCTGGACTGGGAAACCTCCGGCGTCATAGTCCTGGCCCGCGACCCCGACAGCCATCGCGAATTGTCGCGTCAGTTCCACGACCGAGAAACCGAGAAAGCCTATATAGCCTTGTGCTGGGGCGAGCCTGAGCAAGACAGCGGTAGCATCGACCTGCCACTGCGTTACGACCCACCGACCAAACCACGGCACGTAGTTGATCATGAGCTCGGCAAACACGCCCTGACCCACTGGCAAGTACTCGAGCGCTACGGCCATTACAGCCGCGTCGAACTCACCCCGATCACCGGCCGCTCGCACCAACTGCGCGTACACATGCTCTCCATCGGCCACCCGTTGCTCGGCGACGGCCTCTACGCCCACCCCGAAGCCCTGGCCGCCTACCCGCGCCTGTGCCTGCACGCCCGCATGCTCAGCCTGACCCACCCACAAAGCGGCGAAGCCATGCGCTTTGAGTGCCCGGCGCCGTTTTAGCCCGCAATCAGCAATCAAAACATCAGCAGTGGCTCAGCTGCGCAAGCCGATGCGTTAAACTCCGGGCATTACCGCCCGGAGCCTCCTATGCGCGATGAGTTGAACCAAGGCTTGATTGATTTTCTCAAGGCCTCACCGACCCCCTTTCATGCCACTGCCAGCCTTGCTCAACGCTTGGAAGGTGCTGGTTATGTGCGCCTAGACGAGCGCCAGAGCTGGACTGCAGAAGCCGGTGGCCGCTACTACGTGACCCGCAAAGACTCGTCGATCATTTCCATTCAAATCGGCCTGCGCTCGCCCCTTGAGGCCGGTCTGCGGCTGGTGGGCGCGCATACCGACAGCCCGTGCTTGCGGGTTAAACCCAACCCGGAGCTGCAGAATCAGGGCTTCTGGCAGCTTGGGGTCGAGGTCTATGGAGGCGCGCTGTTGGCGCCCTGGTTTGACCGCGACCTGTCGCTGGCCGGACGAGTGACCTTTCGCCGTGATGGCAAAGTGGAAAGCCAGCTGATTGATTTTCGCAAGGCCATTGCCATCATTCCCAACCTGGCCATCCACCTCAACCGCGAGGCGAATCAGGGCTGGGCAATCAATCCACAAACCGAACTGCCACCGATTCTGGCGCAGATTGCCGGCGATGACGGCGCTGATTTTCGCGCCCTGCTGGCCGAACAATTGAGCCTTGAGCACGACCTCAACGCCGACGCGGTGATGGATTACGAACTGAGCTTTTATGACACTAAGGCTGCCTCCGTGATCGGCCTGAACGACGACTTTATTGCCGGCGCCCGCCTGGACAACCTGCTCTCCTGCTTTGCCGGCTTGCAGGCGCTGCTGCATGCCGACAGCGAGCAAAGCTGCGTGCTGGTCTGCACCGACCACGAAGAAGTCGGCTCCAGCTCCGCCTGTGGCGCTGACGGCCCAATGCTCGAACAAGTGATGCAGCGGCTGTTGCCGGCCGGTGACGGCTTTGCCCGTTGCCTGCAGAAATCCCTTTTGGTCTCCGCCGACAACGCCCATGCGGTGCACCCCAACTACGCCGACAAGCACGACGCCAACCACGGCCCGAA
>JAURXE010000577.1 GCA_030654635.1 Pseudomonas sp. | reverse complement strand
TTGCTCAGTTGCGGCTCCGGCAGCGGCCGTTGGGCCTGCGCGCGGACGAAGTAGCCGGAGCGCGGCCGCGCCTGAATCAGCCCACGATCTTCCAGCAGGTAGTAGGCTTGGAATACCGTCGAGGGGCTGACCCCGTAAGTGCGGCTGGCCTGGCGCACCGAAGGGGCTTTTTCGCCGGGCGCCAGCACCCCGCTGCGAATCAGCTCGGCAATCTGCTCGGCAAATTGTTCGTAACGTTTCATCCGCTCGGAGCCCATCAAAGACTGTGCTGGAGGCGGATACTTTACGGGCTGATTGGCCTGCATGCGATCACTAGCGCTGCCGTGGGGCGACAAAGACGCTGGCGGTGCTGACGCTGCTGCTTGGCTCGTCGAGGTCGGTCAGGCGGAAACTGATCGGTTCTGGCGTGCTGGCGGCGGGCTCGCCGGTCAGCACCACGCTCACCGCCAGGCTGCGTATCTCGCCGGGGGCCAGTTGCAGTTCGCGGGCGCCCTGTAACTCTAAGTGTGCCGCGTCGGCTAGGGCGACGGTATAGCGATGGGCTTGCTGGGTTTTGTTGATGACCTTCAGGCTGTAGATGTTCTCGATTTGCCCCTGGGAGTTTTCGCGAAACATAGTGCGGTCCTTGGCCACGTCCAGCGACACCAGGGTGCGGGTCTCCAGCGCCCAGACGAAGGCGCCGAGCATCAGCAACAAAGTAGCGGCGTAGCCGAGCAGGCGCGGTCGCAGCAGCTGGGTTTTGCCGCCGGCCAGGCTGTTTTCACTGGCGTAGCGCACCAGGCCACGGGGGTAGTCCATTTTGTCCATCACGCTGTCGCAGGCATCAATGCAGGCGCCGCAACTGATGCAGGCCAGTTGCAGACCGTCGCGGATGTCGATGCCGGTCGGGCAGACCTGCACGCAGAGGCTGCAGTCGAGGCAATCACCCAGCCCCTCGGCCTGATAGTCGGCGCCTTTTTTACGTGAGCCGCGGCCTTCACCACGGTTGCTGTCGTAGGCGACGTTGAGGGTGTTGTGGTCAAACATCACGCTTTGAAAGCGCGCGTAAGGGCACATGTGCAGGCACACCTGCTCGCGCATCCAGCCGGCATTCAGGTAGGTGAGGGTGGTAAAGAACAAAAGCCAGAAGCCGCTGCTGAGGGCCAGATCAAAGTTGATCAGCTCGCCGGCGAGTGGCCGGATTGGCGTCAGGTAGCCGACGAAGGTCAGCGCCGTGAGCAGGCTCGCGGTCAGCCAGAGGCCGTGCTTGGCGCTGCGCCGGAATACTTTGTTGAGGCTCCAGGGCGCGGCATCCAGCTTGATGCGCTGGTTGCGCTCACCCTCGACGGTTTTTTCCACCCACATAAACAGCCAGGTCCAGACGCTTTGCGGGCAGGTGTAGCCGCACCAGACGCGGCCTGCCAGCACAGTGATAAAGAACAGGCCGAAGGCGGCGATGATCAGCAGCGCCGAGAGCAGGATGAAGTCTTGCGGCCAGAGGGTCAGGCCGAACAGGTAGATCTGGCTGTTGCTCAGGTCCCAGAGCACGGCCTGGTGATTGCCCCAGTCGAGCCAGGGGGTGCCGAAAAACAGTAAGAACAACGTGCCGGCGCCGTACAGCCGCAGGTTGCGAAACAGCCCGGTGAAGCTGCGGGTATGAATGGCGCCGCCGGCCTGGGCCGGTGTCAGGCGGATCGGGTTGCGCGGGTCAATAGTGTCGATCAGCGTGGCGGGAATACGGTCGGTCATGCGGGCGGCCCCAGGGAGCTTAAAACGGATGAGGCAAATGATCGCGGCGCAGCTGTATTGAAAACAGACTCAGAAAATCAAATAAAAAGCGGAGCAGATGGCGTGGCGTGCGGTTGTGCAGCGGCGCGGCCTACTGCCGGGCGGCAGTCCTGCTGGAGGGGGGGTGGCGAGAGCCAGTTGATCCGTATTTTTCGGCGTTGTCTGAGTCTGTTTTGCCGCTCCGGGGCCGGGCATAGTCTTCGCTTTCACGCCAATCGCCGCAGCGGGAGCGAGCCTGCGCAGCGTGGCGGTCTGGTTTTGATGGAGTGCCTCGATGTATCAGTACGATGAGCATGACCGCGCCCTAGTCCTGGAGCGGGTGGCGCAGTTTCGCGATCAGGTAGCCCGGCACCTGAGTGGCGAATTGAGCGAGGAGGAGTTTCTGCCGCTGCGGCTGCAAAACGGTCTGTACCGGCAAAAGCACGCCTATATGCTGCGGGTGGCCATTCCTTACGGCACGCTGGCCAGCCGCCAATTGCGCTGCTTGGCGCAGATCACCCGGCAGTACGACCGTGGTTACGGGCACTTCACCACCCGGCAGAATATCCAGTTCAACTGGATCGAACTGGCCCAGGTGCCGGACATTCTGGCGCTGCTGGCGGAGGTGCAGATGCACGCGATCCAGACCTCGGGCAACTGTGTGCGCAATATCACCACCGACGCCTTCGCCGGGGTGGCGGCCGATGAGCTGCTCGACCCGCGGCCGTTGGCGGAGATCCTGCGGCAGTGGTCGACGGTCAATCCGGAATTTCTCTACCTGCCGCGTAAATTCAAGATCGCCCTGAGCGCCGCCGGCGAGGATCGCACCGCCTTGGCGATGCACGATATTGGCCTGCAGCTGTACCGCGGCGCGGACGACGAGTTGCTGGTGCGGGTCTCGGTGGGCGGTGGCCTGGGTCGCACGCCGATCCTCGGCCAGCTGATTCGCGAGGCCTTGCCCTGGCAGCATCTGCTGTCCTATGTCGAGGCGATTCTGCGGGTCTATAACCGCCATGGCCGGCGCGACAACAAGTACAAGGCGCGGATCAAGATTCTGCTCAAGGCCCTGGGCATGCCGGCGTTCGCCGGCGAAGTGGAGGCCGAATGGGCGCACCTCAAGGACGGTCCGGCCGAATTGACCGCTGCGGAATATGCGCGGGTGGCCAGCGCCTTTGCGCCACCGGCCTATCCAGCGCGCAACTCGACCGATCTGGACTACGGTGCGCGACTGGCGCGGGAACCCGACTTTGCCCGCTGGGTCCTGCGCAATGTGCAACCGCACAAGGTGCCGGGCTATGCCGCGGTGGTGCTCTCGACCAAACCGGGCGGCGCCGTGCCGCCCGGCGATGTCACAGCAGCGCAGATGGAGGCGCTGGCGGAGCTGGCCGAGCGTTTCGGTCACGCTGAAATTCGCGTGGCCCACGAACAGAACCTGGTGCTGCCGGATGTGCCCAAGAGTGATCTGTATGCCCTGTGGCAACAGGCCCGGGCGGTTGGCCTGGGCACGGCCAATATCGGTTTGCTGACCGACATGATCGTCTGTCCGGGCGGCGACTACTGCGCCCTGGCCAATGCCAAATCGCTGCCGATTGCGGACTCGATCCAGCAGCGCTTTAGCGACCTGGATTACCTGCACGATATTGGCGAGCTGAGCCTGAATATCTCTGGCTGCATTAATGCCTGCGGTCATCACCACCTGGGCAATATCGGCATTCTGGGCGTCGATAAGCGCGGCAGTGAGTGGTATCAGGTCACCCTCGGCGGCGCACAGGGCAATGCCAGCGCGTTGGGCAAGGTGCTGGGGCCGTCCTTTAGCGCCGAACAGATTCCGGCGGTGATCGAGCAGCTGGTGCAGACCTTTGTCGAGCAGCGTCAGGGCCCCGAACGTTTTCTCGATACAGTGCAGCGTATTGGCCTGGAGCCCTTTAAACAGCGGGTCTATCGTCAGGAACTGGTATGAATAATCTGATCAAACTGACGGCCGGCCAGGCCCGGATTATCACTGACGATGCCTGGACGCTACTGCGCGACAGCGTTGGCGAGTGGCCCGCCGGGCCGCTGATTCTACCCTTGGCGCTCTGGCGTGAGTGGGCGCCGGCGCCGGTGCTGGCCGGCCAACAGCCCAGCCTCCATGGCGTCTGCCTGGCGCCGGACGATGAACCGCAGACGCTACAACCTTGGCTTGGCGTGTTACCCCTGATTGCCCTGGAGTTTCCCGGTTTTGCCGATGGCCGTGGTTATAGCCAGGCCTATGCCTTACGCAGTCGGCTGGGTTGGCGGGGGGAGTTGCGCGCCGTGGGCGATGTGCTGCGCGATCAGCTCAGCCATATGCGCCACTGCGGTTTCGATGCCTTTGCCGTGCGCGCCGACAAATCGGTCGAGGACGCGCTCAAGGGCCTGGCCGGCATCAGCGTGCAATACGCCCCCTCGGTGCTGGAGCCGCTACCGCTGTTTCGCCGGCGCGGCTGAGTCGTCGCCACGCCCGCCCCCAGACTGAGCGCGGGCGGGCGGTGCGGAGCTAGTCAACAAACAGGTCGGTCATTAAGCGTTCTGCGGTTGGGTCGAAGAGGTATTGGTCGAAGTCGCTTTGGCCCTGTTCGCGCAGAATCTCTTCGTCGATCAGCAGGCGGCCGCTGATGCTGCGTTCAGTGCTGGACAGGATGGCGTAAGCGGCGTCGGCCATGATGGTCGGCAGGCGTGCGTGTTTGAAAGCTTGCTGGCCGCCCAGTTCGAACTCGATGGCGGCGGTGGCGATCACGGTTTTTGGCCACAGGCCGTTGACGCTGATGCCGTATTTCTTGAACTCCTCGTGCATGCCCAGCGTCAGCATGCTCATGCCGTATTTGGTGGTGGTGTAGGGGCCGTATTGGGCGAACCACTTGGGGTCCAGATTCAGCGGTGGCGACAGGCTGAGGATATGCCCGCGGCTTTCTTTCAAGTAGGGCAGGGCTGCCTGGCTGCAGACCATCACCGCGCGGGTGTTGATCTGGAACATCAGGTCATAGCGCTTGGGTTCGAGTTTTTCGACGCCAACCAGTTTGATTGCGCCGGCGTTGTTGATCACTGCGTCGATGCCGCCGAAGTGTTCGGCCGCGCGGGCCATGGCGACTTTCACCGCCGCTTCATCGCGCACATCCAGCTGTATGGCCAGGGCCTTGCCGCCGGCGGCTTCAACTTCGGCGGCCACCGAGTGAATGGTGCCGGGCAACTTGGGATGGGCTTCGGCGCTCTTGGCGCCGATAACGATATTGGCGCCGTCGCGGGCGGCACGCAGGGCGATTTCACGGCCGATGCCACGGCTGGCGCCGGTGATAAACAGGGTTTTGCCTTGCAGTGACATGGGATGCTCCTGAAATTATTGTTATTGAATTTTTGTGTCACGTAGGGTGGTCAACGCGAAGCTTGGCCACCAATTAACCGGGATATGCATTAGGCGGAATAACCATCATCGGTGGCCAACGCTTCGCGGTTGACCACCCTACGCTTAAGCCTCGTCGGCTTCGATTTCCACCAAGACTTGACGGTTCTTGACCTGTTCGCCTTGCTTGACGCCGATACGGCGGACGATGCCGGCGGCGCCAGCTTTCATCGGGTGTTCCATCTTCATCGCCTCCAGCACTACCAGCAGCTGGCCTTTGCTGACTCGCTCACCTTCGTTGACCAGCACCTCGACGATGGCGCCATCCATCGGCGCCTTGACGGTGCCGGAGCTGGCGGCGTTCTGCCCGCCGACCGGCTCGTGGGTGACATCGCTTAACTCCAGATTGCCGCGCTGGCCATACAGCCAGAGTTGCTCGCCGTTGTGTTGATAGGCGATGCGTCGGCGGATGCCATCCAGCTCCAGAGTCAGCCAGCGGCCATCGCTGGCCAGCAGCTTGAGGCTGATCTGCGTGCCGCCGACCAACGCCAGCAGGCTCGGCTGACTGCCCGAAGCCCGTACGTCGAGGG
>JAURXE010000573.1 GCA_030654635.1 Pseudomonas sp. | reverse complement strand
GCGAGGTGATGAAGGATGAGCCTCTAAAATCCCAAGAAGACGAGTAAGGCGACCGTTTCGAGCGAATCCATCCCAAAGCGCAGGTCGCCCGGGAGCGCATCGAGCGCCTGCAACGCACACCGCTGGGGCACTTTCAGCTGTATCTACGCGGCCTGAATGGCGACCCGCTGATCGTCAGCCGCCGGCATGTGGCGGGCGTGCGAAAGTTGATGAATCACCTCTGAGCCAAACCGGCGGTTTTTTCAGCCTCCCCTAAGTAGGCGTTTGCACCCAGCCGGTCGCGGTGGGTGCACCACCCGCCGGGCTGCCTTATCATGTTGGCGTTCATTCGTTTTGAGAGCCGTCATGTCCATCCGCGAAATCCGCATCGCCACCCGCAAAAGTGCCCTCGCCCTCTGGCAGGCCGAATTCGTTAAGGCCAGTCTTGAGCAGGCGCACCCAGGGCTGAGCGTCAGTTTGGTGCCGATGGTCAGTCGCGGCGACAAACTGCTCGACGCGCCGCTGGCGAAAATTGGTGGCAAGGGCCTGTTCGTAAAAGAGTTGGAAACCGCCTTGCTGGAAAATGAGGCCGACATCGCCGTGCATTCGATGAAGGATGTGCCGATGGATTTCCCCGCAGGGCTGGGCCTGTATTGCATCTGCGAGCGCGAAGACCCCCGCGATGCCTTTGTCTCCAATACCTTTGCCAATTTCGATGAGTTGCCCGCCGGTAGCGTGGTCGGCACTTCCAGCTTACGTCGTCAGGCGCAGCTATTGGCCGTGCGCCCGGACCTGAAAATCCACTTCCTGCGCGGCAACGTCAACACCCGTTTGGCCAAGCTGGATGCCGGTGAATACGACGCCATCATCCTCGCCGCGGCTGGCTTGATCCGCCTCGGTTTTGCCGCACGGATTCGTGACGCCATCAGTGTCGAAGCCAGCCTGCCCGCCGGTGGCCAGGGCGCGGTTGGCATCGAATGCCGCAGCGCCGACCTGGACATTCATGCCCTGTTGGCGCCCTTGCATCACCGCGAAACCGCCTTGCGGGTCTCGGCCGAGCGGGCGCTGAACAAGCATCTGAACGGCGGCTGCCAAGTGCCGATTGCCTGCTATGCATTGCTGGAGGGTGAGCAGTTGTGGCTGCGCGGCCTGGTTGGCCAGCCCGATGGCAGCCAGTTGTTGCGCGCCGATGCGCGAGCGGCAAGCGCGGATGCCGAAGCGCTGGGCGTGCAGGTCGCCGAAGCGCTACTGGCGCAGGGTGCGGCCGAGATTTTGGCGGCCGTGTATGGCGAGGCCGGTCAAGAGTGACAGCGTGGCGGTTGCTGCTGACCCGCCCGGCGGATGAGTCGGCGCAGCTAGCCGCCACCTTGGCAGCGCAGGGCGTGTTCAGTTACAGCCTGCCGTTGCTACAGATTGAGGCGCTGGCCGAAAGCGCCGAACAACGCGCGTTGATCCTGGACCTGGAGCGTTATTGTGCGGTGATAGTGGTCAGCAAACCGGCCGCGCGTTTTGGCCTGGCCTTGCTGGATCACTACTGGCCGCAACCGCTGCAGGCCCCTTGCTGGTTCGCGGTAGGTGCGGCCACGGCACAGATTCTTCAAGAGTACGGCCTCCGCGCGAGGTATCCCGAGGGCGGCGATGCCAGCGAGGCGTTGCTGGCCATGCCGGAACTGAGCGCAGCACTGACAGTCCACAGTCCGCGGGTGTTGATTATGCGCGGCGAGGGTGGCCGTGAATTCATCGCCGAACGCTTGCGCGGCCAAGGCGTGGCGGTCGACTATCTGCAACTCTATCGCCGTAGCCTGCCGGCTTATCCGCCGGCGCTACTGCTAGAGCAGTTAACTGCGCAGCGACTGAATGGTATATCAGTCAGCAGTGGTGAAGGTTTCGCCCACCTGTTGCAGCTGGCCGGTGCGGACTGGCCGCAGGTGGCCCGGCTGCCGTTGTTTGTGCCCAGTGCGCGGGTGGCCGAACAAGCCCGCGTGGCGGGTGCCGAAATTGTGCTGGATTGTCGTGGTGCGAGTGCCACGGCGTTGTTGGCGGCGTTGCGGGCACAGCCCGCGCCCGCGCCCTAATACAAAGGATGGAAACGTGAGCCAAACAACCCCGCAAGACGATGTGCAAAGCGTGCCGAGTACGCCGAGTGTCGCTCCCGCCATTACGCCGCGCGGGCGTGGTTTAGCCCCCTTGGCCTTGTTGCTGGCGCTGGTTGGCGTTGGCGCGTCCGGCTGGGGGCTGTGGCAACTGCGCAGCTTGCAGGTGCAGACACAGCAGCAGCAAACCCAGCTCGCCGAGGCGCAAGCGCAGGCGCAACGGCTAAACCAGCGTGAGCAAAGTCTGACGGCCCGGCTTGAGCAATTGCCTTCGGCCGATGAGTTGGCCGAACGCCAGCGTTTACTGTCCAGTGTGCAGGGCGATCAGCAGCGTTTACGTGTGCGGCTGGATAATGTGCTGAATGCCAGCCGACAAGATTGGCGTCTGGCCGAGGCCGAGCATTTGCTGCGGCTGGCCAGTTTAAGGCTGTCGGCCTTGCAGGAAATTAACGGCGCCAAAGCCTTGGTGCGGACCGCCGACGACATTTTGCGCGAGCAGGACGATCCGGCCGCATTCGCCGCTCGCGGCGAGCTGGCCAAAAGCCTGGAAGCATTGCGCGGCCTGCAACAGCCGGATCGCACGGGGCTGTTTTTGCAGTTGGGCGCCTTGCGCGCCCAAGTCGCTCAGCTTAATCCGCAGACTCCGGCATTCACCGACAATGGCGGCGTGCTCGCCAGTTTGGCGGCCGAGGGCGATGGCAGCAGTTGGTGGGCGCAGTGGCTGGAGCAGCTCTCGCATTATTTCCGCATCGATTTCAGCGCCGCCCAGGATATTCGCCCATTACTGGCCGGGCAGAGCCTGGCACAAGTTCGACTCTCCCTGAACTTAGCGTTGGAGCAGGCGCAGTGGGGCGCCTTGAATGGTGAGGGTGGGGTCTATCAGCAGTCGCTGCAACAGGCGCGTGGCGTGCTGAATGATCAGTTCAATCAAGATAATCCCGAAGTGCAGGGGCTGCGTAATCGCATTGCCGAGCTGCTTACCCAGCCGGTCAGCGTGGCTATGCCGGATTTAACCCAATCCATGGTGGCGTTGCAGGCTTATGTGCAACTGCGTGAGTCGGGCCCGGCGCCGTCCAGCGAGACAGCTATTGACGGTACGCTGGAGGAGTCCAGCCCATGAAACGGATTCTTTTACTGCTGCTGTTATTGCTGGTGGTGCTAGCGGCCGTAGCCTATGGCGTGACGCACATTGAACAGCCGGGTTATGTGTTGGTGGCTTACAAGGGCTTTCGCTATGAGTCGAGTCTGTGGGGCACGCTGGCGCTGTTGGCCACCTTGTGGGCGGTGGTCTATGCCGTGGGTTTGCTCTGGCGTTTATTGACCGCCTCGGGGCGGGTGGCTAATCCCTGGTCGCGGCGCAATCGCAGCCGCCGGGCGCAGATGTCGGCTGAGCAAGGCTTGCTGGATTTATCCGAAGGTCGCTGGGAACGGGCGTTGCGGCATTTGCGTCGCGCCGCCGAAGCCGAGCCGCAACCCTTGATGCATTACCTCGGCGCCGCCCGTGCGGCGCAGGAACTGGGTCGTTATGAAGAGAGCGACAGCTTGCTCGAGCGGGCGTTAACGCGCCAGCCGCAAGCCGAATTGGCGATTGCCTTGGCCCATGCTGAACTGCAGGTGGGGCGCGGAGAGTTTGCCGCCGCCTTGGAAACCTTGCAGGTGATGCGCGAGCGCCATCCGCGTCACCGTCAGGTGCTACGTCAGTTGCAGGCGCTGTATGAGCAGCAGGGCGACTGGTCGGCGCTGCTCGGGTTGTTGCCAGAACTGCGCAAAAATAAAGCCTTGGCCGAATCCGAGTTGCTGGAGTTGGAGCGCCGGGCTTGGCGTGCGCGTCTGGCACTGGCCGGGAAGAGTGGTTTGGACGCCGGTGGGGCGAGCCTGCAACCGCTGACCCAGGCCTGGCAACAGTTGTCGAACGCGCAGCGCCATGAACCGCAGCTGTTGCTGGTCTACGCCGAGCAACTGCGCGCACTGGGGTCGGAGCAAGAGGCCGAAGAGCTGTTGCGCACTGCCCTCAAACGGCACTATGACGCCAGTCTGGTGGCACTCTATGGCACGCTCTGCACGGCCGATCCGGCGCGGCAATTGCAAACGGCCGAGGGCTGGCTCAAGCAGCAGCCGAATGATCCGCAGTTGCTGCTGGCGCTGGGACGTTTGTGTTTGCAAAACCGCTTGTGGAGTAAGGCTCGCGATTATCTGGAAGCCAGTTTGGCCCAGTCCCGTAGTGCGCAAAGTTGTGCCGAGCTGGCGCGTCTACTGGCGCACCAGGGGGACATTGCCCGCAGCAATCAGTTGTTCCAGGAAGGTCTGGGGTTGCTTGAGCAGCCCTTGCCGGAGCTGCCTTTACCCGCACTGACCTAAGCCCGAGCGCGACCACTGGGCGCGCGGCTGCGCTCGCCCAGTGGTTCGGTTTAATCAGACGCAAGGTGTGATTGTGTGGATGGGTGCCGCGGCCTAAGCCGTTATATGGCTTGAAAGGCGCGTCGGCTTTGCTCTACCGTAAGCGCCCTTTCAGCTATCTACGGAACTGCCATGTCTCTGGCCAGCCCGCGTGCGTTATTTTTCGCCGCCTTTGTCTTTTGTCTCGCGACCATGGGTGGCGCCCTGTATCTGGAGCATGTGCTTGGCCAGCAGCCTTGTCCGTTGTGCATAGTGCAGCGGGTGTGCGTGATTGTGTTTGGCTTGATTTGCCTGTTGGCGGCCGTGCACGCACCGGGTCGCGGCGGCCAGCGTGGTTATGCGGTCTTGGCTTTGCTGAGTGCGGCGGCCGGTGCGGGCACTGCCGGGCGCCAAGTGTGGCTGCAGAATGTGCCGGCGGAAGAGTTGCCCGCCTGCCTGCCAAGCCTGGACTACATGATGCAGGCGTTGCCTTTCCAAGACATTATTCGGCTGGTTTTGCATGGCTCGGCAGATTGCGCCGAGGTCAACTGGACGCTGTTTGGCATGAGCATTCCGGAGTGGAGCTTGCTGGCCTTTGCCGCAATGATCCTGTTCTGTTTGTATCAACTTCTGCGCCGCAACTGATTAAACGCTTGTATGAAAGTTTCTCGGGGCAGTGGCTTGATGCCACTGCAGCCCAAGCATAATCTGGCCTTAAGTACCGCCGGGAAATTGCCATTTTGGCGGTGCCTTCCCACGCTCAAGCGCTAAACGACAAAAATTTGTTGTTCGCAGACGTAGAACAGCAGTACCTAATAAGGGAAGTGAGATTGCCATGCTTGATAACTGTCAAAACGCTCAAGAACGCTGGGGTGGGGTTCACCTGCTGATCGACCGCTGGTTGCAGGAGCGGCACGAACTGGTCTCGGCATATGCAGTGCTTGATGACGCTCCACAGTCGGCAGTGGCGAATGCGGCAGCGGTGCAAAAATTTTGTGAGGTTTTGGTTGATTACGTTTCGGCTGGGCACTTCGAAGTCTACGAGCAGCTCACCAGCGAAGCCAAAGCCTTCGGCGATATACGGGGGCTGGAGTTAGCCAAGCAAATTTACCCGCGAATCGAAGCTATCACCGAAGCCGCTCTGGTGTTTAACGACCATTGTGACAACGGCGACAATCGCGACAGCGTCTCATTGAATGCCGAGCTAAAGCGTTTAGGGCAGATGTTGCACGAACGTTTTGAGTTGGAAGATTGCCTGATCGAAGTGCTGCACAACTCCCATCAAGAGCAAGCGGTAGCAGCTAATTAAGCGCTGCAAATATGTCCATCGGCATGGACCGCTGCTTCAGTCAGCGGTTCCCAGCAGTTCTACTTCAAACACCAGTGGTGCGTAAGGCGGAACCAGATCGCCGGCGCCTTCGGCCCCGTAAGCTTGGGCTGAAGGTATCACCAGGCGCCACTTTGCCCCGCTGGGCATCTCTTGCAGCGCCAGTCGCCAACCGCTGATCACGCTATCCAAGCGAAACCACTGCGGCTGCTCGTTCTGATCAAACACACTGCCATCGGCCAAACGCCCGACATAACGCACCTGCACTCGACCGCTGGCTTTCGGTTTGGCGCCACTGCCTGGGCGTAATTCGGTCAGCAAAACTCCGCCGGCCAATTCGCGGATGCCAGCCTTGGCTTTCTCGTTGACCAGAAACAGTGTTTCCGCACGGATGGCCGGCTCTGCGTTGTTGGGGGTGGCGGCCAAACGCTCTTCGTGCTCGGCGAGTAGTTGTTCGATGCGCGCACTTTTCAGTGCCAGTGGTTCGCCGCGATACGCTTGACGCAGGCCGTCGAGCAGGGCTTGCAACTGTAAGTCGGGCACCTCGGCGCGCAAGCGTTCACCCAGGCGCACGCCTAGGCTGTAGGCAAGGTCGTGATCGGACTCAGGGCTGGCGGCCATCAGCTGCGCAGACAGCAGGCAAAACAATAACGGCAGGCGACGCAGCATGAGCGAGTTCTCCAGGTGACTGTGCCGCTGATTATGCCAGTAGTCGGTGCTAGCTCAACGCTGTGCTTGGCGCTTGGGCCTGCAGACGTCTAGTATGGGCGCACACCCGCCCGCTAGGAGGCCCGCTATGTCGGCCAAGAAGAACGCCGTTACTACCCCTTTGCATTTGCTGCAAAACCTTTCCCATAGCCTGCTTGAGCATCTTGAGAACGCCTGTACCGGCGCCTTGATCGATGCGGAAAAGCTGCTGGCCAAGCTGGAAAAACAGCGTGGCAAAGGCCAGGATTTACTGCACACCGCTCGGGTCAAGCTGCAAGACGCGGCCATCGCGGGCAAGGCCAAGTCGCAAGCTAAAAGCAAGCTGGTTATTGCCGATCTGGAAGCTTTGCTGGATGGCCTGCAAGAGCGCCAAGCCGAGACTCGTGCCTATATCTCCGAGCTCAAGCGTGATGCCCAGGAAAGCCTGAAATTGGCTCAGGGTATCGGCAAAGTAAAAGAGGCCGTCACCAAGGTGTTGAGCGCGCGCTCGGCAAAAGCCACGGCTGTTGCCGCTAAGCCAGTGGCCAAAGCAGCCGCCAAGCCAGCCGTTAAAGTGGCCAGCAAAACTGCCGCTGTGGCTAAGCCTGTAGCGGCCAAGCCGGTGGCCCGTAAAGCATCGGTCAAGCCAGCGGCCAAGGCTGCTGCAGTAGCCAAGCCGGTTGCCGCCAAACCAGTAGCTAAGCCGGTCGCTAAAGCCCCGGCCAGCAAAGTAGCGGCTAAGCCGGCAGTTAAGGTGGTGGCCAAGCCAGTTGCCAAGCCCGCGGTCAAGGCGCCGGCCAAAGCTGTCGCTAAAGCGGCTCCTAAGCCAGTGGTTAAACCTGCGGCTGTTGCCAGCAAGCCTGCTGCCACCCCTGCGGCTGTTGCCCCAGTAAGCGGCAATGGCGCTACTGCGCCAGTCACCAGCGCTTCTTAAGCCTGGCGAGCCTCGGCGCGCAGCACTTGCAGCGCGTCGAGTGGCGCGGCTCCAGCGGCCAAGGGCGTAAGCCAGTCGCTGGCAGCGGCGCCGTCCAGCGCCGGCCAAGTCAGGGCGCAGGCTTGTAGTTGCATCAACAGTTGGCGTTCGCCCTGTTGCTCTAAGTCCTTTAATTGCTCGCGTAAAATAGTCAACTCTGGCTGTTGCTGCGCCGCCGTGCGCCAGCTTTGGCGCAGTTGCCTGAGCGGCGTGATCACTTGCTGTTGCCAGGGCTGTGCGAGGTTTTGCAGTTGTTGGCAACGCTGTGGGCTATAGACCTGAGCCGATTGTTCGAGCCAGCAGGCGCACAGCAGCAGGCAAACGTCGGCCCCGGCTGCCTGCAGCTGCAGGCAGGCCGTTTCGACGTTTGGGCGCCCATACAGGCGTTGAGCAAAATTCCACAGGTCAGAAGGCATGGTGCTTCCCGGGCAATGCTGGGGCGAAGCTGATAGACTCCGCCGCCATTATGATACGACTAGAAAACCTCACTCTACAGCGTGGCCCGCTGCGTCTGCTAGAAGACGCCGAGCTGACCCTGCACCCAGGCCATAAAGTCGGCCTGATTGGTGCCAATGGCGCCGGTAAATCCAGCCTGTTTGCCCTGCTGCGTGGCGAACTGACGCCCGAT
>JAURXE010000571.1 GCA_030654635.1 Pseudomonas sp. | reverse complement strand
TTTGGGCGGCGGGTCAGTCAGAGTCTGCAGCCCCAGCCCCAGCCTCGACCCGTAGGCGCCGATGGAACCGCACCGCATGGTGGAGCCCGGGTTTAGTTCAGCCTTCGGCATTAGCCCTATAGGCACCAGGGGTCAGGCCGGTCCATTTTTTGAACGCGCGATGAAAGGCCGAGGGTTCGGAGAAGCCCAGTTGCTCGGCGATGTCTTGTATCGACAGTTCGCAACGGGCCAGGTGGTAAATCGCCAGATCGCGGCGCAGGTGGTCTTTGAGTTCCTGAAAACTCGAGCCTTCTTCGCTCAGGTGGCGGCGCAGGGTTTGCGGGCTCATGTGCAGCTGGCGGGCCACGGCTTCCAGGTCTGGCCAGTTGCTGCAGTCGCGGCCCAGTTGCCGGCGGATCTGGCTGATCAGGCTGTCGCCACCGTCCGGGCGGGCCAGCAGGTCGGCGGGTGAGTGCTGCAAAAATAACTTGAGGGTGCGCTCGTCCTGCAACAGCGGCATGTCCAGGTAGCGCGCCTGAAACAACAGGCTGGTGGAGCCTGCGACAAAGCGTCGGCTGCAGGGAAACAGCCGCTGGTATTCGCCGCTGTGGGCCGGCTCCGGGTAGGTGAAGGTGGCCTCTTCCAGGCGGATGCGGTGGCCGATCAGCCAGCTGCCGCGGCGGTGCCAGATCACCAGCAGGCTCTCGACCAGAAAGTGGTCGGGGTCCCAGAGGGTCGAGTCGTCCACGGTCAGGCGCGCCCAGTCGCCTTCGCGGCTGAGCTGGATGCTCGGTGCATCCGGGAACAGGCTGTAGAACAGGCCGCCACGCAGCAGGGCTTTTTCCAGGGAGCGGCAATGGATGATGGCGTAACACATCATGGCGAAGGTGCCGCGCTTGCTGCGTTGCCGGCCAAAGCCCATGTACTCGTCGTCCAGCGCCTCCCAGAGCAGCTGCATCAGTTTGGCAAATTGCTCGGGGGCCAGGCGCGCGCGGGGCTCATCCAGCAGCGCTGGCTGAATATTCAACTGGCGCAGCAGGGCACTGCGGTCGTGACCCTGACGTTCGGCGCCACGCAAGGCGGCGCGGACGAAATGGCTGGCAACGGTGCGTTCGCGCATGGGCTGTCTCGGTAAAAAAACTCGCCGATGGTAGGCCGGCGCAGCGGATGGCGACAAGCACTGCTCTTGCAGGCGTTGTGAAAACGTAGCGAGCGAAGGTTTGGCAAGGCAAAAACAGGCGAGGACGCGGAGTTTACTAGTTGTAAATGAGCAGTACTCGCTCCGCT
>JAURXE010000566.1 GCA_030654635.1 Pseudomonas sp. | reverse complement strand
CAGCAAACTGCACGTCGCGCCAAGGTTGCCGGTTTCCGTCCAGGCAAGGTGCCAATGAGTGTAATTCGTCAGCGTTATGAAGATGCTGCGCGCCAAGAAGCTTTGGGCGATCTGATTCAAGCTACTTTTTACGAAGCGGTGACGGCGCAAAAGCTCAATCCAGCGGGCTCTCCTGCGGTAGAGCCGAAGCAGTTTGAGAAGGGCAAGGATCTTGAGTACGTTGCCACCTTCGAAGTGTTCCCGGAATTTGAAGTGACTGGTCTGGAAGGCATCGCTATCGAGCGTCTGCAGGCTGAAGTGGCCGATGTTGATCTGGATAAAATGCTGGAAATCCTGCGCAAGCAGAACACTCGCTTTGAGAGCGCAGCGCGCGCCGCTCAAGATGGCGATCAGCTGACTATCGACTTTGTTGGTAAGGTTGATGGTGAGGTTTTTGCTGGTGGTTCGGCCAAGGCTACTCAGTTGGTGCTGGGCTCGGGCCGGATGATTCCAGGGTTTGAAGACGGCTTGCTGGGTGCTGCTGCTGGCGAAGAGCGGGTGCTGAATCTGACCTTCCCGGCTGATTACCAGAATCTTGAGCTGGCTGACAAGGCTGCTGAGTTCACCGTGAGCGTCACGGCTGTTGCCGCGCCAACGCTGCCAGAGCTGAATGCTGAGTTCTTCGCGCTGTTCGGCGTGAAAGAAGGCGGTCTTGACGATTTCCGTGCCGAGGTTCGCAAGAACATGCAGCGCGAATTACGTCAGGCGATCAAGTCCAAGGTTAAGAATCAGGTTATGGACGGTCTGCTGGCCGCTAATCCGATTGAAGTGCCAAAATCCTTGCTGGGTAACGAAGTTAATCGTCTGCGCGTGCAAGCGGTTCAGCAGTTCGGTGGCAACATCAAGCCAGACCAGCTGCCAGCTGAGCTGTTTGAAGAGCAGGCGCGTCGCCGTGTGGTACTGGGTCTGATCGTTGCTGAAGTGGTTAAGCAGTTCGAGCTCAAGCCAGATGACGCTCGCGTTCGTGAGATGATTCAAGAGATGGCTTCGGCCTATCAAGAGCCTGAGCAGGTTGTCGCTTGGTACTACAAAAACGACCAGCAAATGAACGAAGTGCGTTCGGTTGTACTGGAAGAACAAGTTGTAGATACTGTGCTGAGCAAGGCTAATGTGACCGATAAGTCGGTCTCTTACGAAGAAGCGGTCAAGCCGGTGGAAGCAGCACCTGCCGCCTGATAGCTTCGCCTCGTTCGAGTAACCACAAGCCAGCCGTCGTGCTGGCTTGTGTGTCTTTGAGATATGACATTTAGGGAGCGATCGCAGGCCATGTCCCGTAATTCTTATATGCAGCCCCACGATATTCAAGCTGCCGGCGGCTTAGTGCCAATGGTGGTTGAGCAGTCCGCCCGCGGCGAACGTGCCTATGACATTTATTCGCGCTTGTTGAAAGAGCGTGTGATCTTCTTGGTTGGCCCGGTAGAGGACTACATGGCCAATCTGGTGGTTGCGCAGTTGCTGTTTCTGGAAGCCGAAAACCCAGAAAAAGACATCCATCTGTACATTAACTCGCCAGGTGGTTCGGTGACTGCGGGCATGTCGATTTATGACACCATGCAGTTTATCAAGCCCGAT
>JAURXE010000561.1 GCA_030654635.1 Pseudomonas sp. | reverse complement strand
TGTACATCACCCCGACCAGGCCCGCGCCAATTTGGCTGGCCAGGCGGATGCGCTGCGCTTCGCCGCCCGACAAGGTGTCGGCGCTGCGGTCCAGGGTCAGGTAGTCGAGACCGACGTTGACCAAAAACTGCAGGCGTTCGCGGATTTCTTTGAGGATCTTCTCGGCGATTTCTCCGCGCCGGCCCGTCAGTGCCAGGCCGCCGAAATACTCTGTGGCATCGCCAATCGGCATGCCGGTGACGGCCGGCAAGGTTTTTTCGCCGACCCAGACATGCCGCGCCTCACGGCGCAGGCGGGTGCCGCGACAGTCGGTGCAGGATTGGGTGCTGAGAAACTTGCTCAGCTCCTCACGCACGCTTTGCGATTCGGTCTCGCGGTAGCGGCGTTCCAGATTCGGCACTATGCCCTCGAAGGGGTGCGAGCGTTTGACTATGTCGCCACGGTCGTTGAGGTAGCGAAACTCGACGCTATCGCTGCCGCTGCCGTACAGAATGGCTTTCTGTTCGCTGGCACTGAGGGTGTCGAATGGCACCTCGAGGCTGAAGTCGTAATGCGCGGCCAGGGAGCCGAGCATTTGGAAGTAGTAGACGTTGCGTCTGTCCCAGCCACGAATCGCGCCTTCGGCCAGGGTCATTTCGCCGTGCACCAGGCGTTTGATGTCGAAGAACTGCTTAACCCCCAGGCCGTCGCAGGTCGGGCAGGCGCCGGCCGGGTTATTGAAGGAAAACAGCTTGGGTTCCAGCTCGCTGATCGAGTGGCCGCAGACCGGGCAGGCGAAGCGCGCCGAGAAGATCATCTCCTCGCCGACTTCATCGTCCATCGGCGCCACCAGTGCCAAGCCATCGGCCAGCTTGAGTGCGGTCTCGAAAGACTCGGCCAGGCGTTGCTGTAGATCGCCACGGGACTTGAAGCGGTCAACCACGGCATCGATGCTGTGCTTCTTTTGTTTGTCGAGCTTGGGCAGTTCGTCCAGTTCGTGCAGTCTGCCGTTAATCCGCACTCGCACAAAACCCTGGGCGCGTAGCTCGTCGAAAATCGCCAGGTGCTCACCTTTGCGTTCGCGAATTACCGGGGCCAGCAGCATCAGCTTACGGCCTTCCGGCAGCGCCAGTACCTGGTCAACCATTTGGCTGACGGTCTGGGCTTCCAGTGGCAGGTCGTGGTCGGGGCAGCGCGGAATGCCGACGCGGGCGTAGAGCAGGCGCAGGTAGTCGTAAATTTCGGTGATGGTACCGACGGTGGAGC
>JAURXE010000533.1 GCA_030654635.1 Pseudomonas sp. | reverse complement strand
GCCAATTTGTGGGCCGCCACCATGCACCACCACCGGGTTAATGCCGACGGCTTTCATCAGCACTATGTCGCGGGCGAAGCCGGTTTTCAGCTCATCGCTTTCCATGGCGTTGCCGCCGTACTTGATCACCAGGGTCTTGCCTACAAAGCGGCGAATGTAAGGCAGGGCCTCGGACAGAACTTGGGCAACTTGGGTGGCAGCGTCACGGCTGAGGGTCATGCAGCGTTCCTATGGTGAACATTCAAAGGTAAAAAGTTAAGCCTGTTGCGCTTAATCAAAAGGGTAATTTGACCTGTGGCGCGAGGCTGTTGAGTTGGCCGCGGAACACCTCTTGGATGCGCTTGAGTTCATCGATGGTCTCGGCCTCAAAGCGCAGCACCAAGCCCGGCGTGGTATTGGAGGCGCGTACCAGGCCCCAGCCCTTGGGATAATCGACGCGGACACCGTCCAGGGTGGTGAGGTTGGCGTCGCCCCATTGGCCATCCCGCTGCAGTGCAGCGACGATGCTGAACTTGCTTTCGTCGGTGACGGTGATATTGATTTCCGGGGTGCAGATGTCGTTCGGAAAGGCCGAGAACACGTGTTCGGCATCGCGCTTGTCTTGGCTGAGGATTTCCAGTAGGCGGGCGGCGGCGTAAATACCGTCGTCAAAGCCGAACCAGCGTTCCTTGAAGAAGATATGCCCGCTCATTTCGCCAGCCAGCAGGGCGCCGGTTTCCTTCATTTTTTTCTTGATCAGCGAGTGGCCGGTTTTCCACATCACCGGGCGGCCGCCGTAGCCGCTGATTAGCGGGGTCAGGCGACGGGTGCATTTGACGTCGAAGATGATGTCGGCGCCGGGGTTGCGTGACACCACGTCCTTGGCGAACAGCATCAGCAGGCGATCGGGATAGACGATGGTGCCGGTGTTGGTGACCACGCCCACGCGGTCGCCATCGCCGTCGAAGGCCAGGCCCAGGTCGGCGTTCTCGGACTTCACCTTGGCGATCAAGTCGACCAGATTCTCTGGCTTACCTGGATCTGGGTGGTGATTGGGGAAGTTGCCATCGACGTCGCAGTACAGTGGGATCACGCTGCAGCCGAGTGCTTCGATCAGTTGCGGGGCGATCACGCCAGCGACACCGTTGCCGCAGTCGACCACCACGCGCATCGGCTTGGCCATGGCGATGTCATCACGTATTTGCTTGAAGTAGCGCTCCAGCACGTCGATCTGTTCGCAGTTGCCGACGCCGCTGGCCAGATCGTTGCTTTCGATGCGTACACGCAGTGCCTGGATCTGTTCATTGGCCAGGGTGTCGCCAGCGATGACGATTTTGAAGCCGTTGTAATCCGGTGGGTTATGGCTGCCGGTGAGCATCACCCCGGACTTGCCGGCGAGAATATTGGCGGCGTAATAGAGCACGGGGGTCGGCACCATGCCGACGTCGCTAACCTGGCAGCCGCAATCGAGCAGGCCTTGAATCAGTTGCTCGACCAGCAGCGGGCCGGACAGCCGGCCATCGCGGCCCACCGACACATTGGGTTCGCCTTGCGCCAGGCTCTCGGAGCCAATCGCGCGGCCAATCCAGTAGGCCGCCTCGGGGGTCAAGCTGTCGCCCACCACGCCGCGAATGTCATAGGCGCGAAAGATATTGGCATCCAGTTTGGGTGCTGCTTTTTGATTGAAATTCATTGCGGGCATTTGCTCCAGACCAAGCAGGTCTTGGTCTTCATCAAGAATGTCGATATCGAGAATGTCGGTGTCTTGAAACAGCGGATCAGTCAGGTCATCGGCAGCATTGCTAAATCGTTCGCTGCGCGCGTCGGGGCGGGCCAAGGAGATTGCCGGGTCAAGGCTGGCGGGAGCCTCGCGTTTGCGTTGGGACATGCGCGCCAGCAGTTTGGCGAGTGCGTCGAGTAACGGCAGACTGAGGCTGAAAGCTTTGACGGCTTTACCGGCTGTGAGTTCATTGACCAATTGGGTTAACTGCGCCACGTCAGCGCGCAAGCGGTGTTGCAGCTCGCTCTGCGTGAGGTACAGGCCGAGTAATGCGCCCACCAGTGCCAACAGGCCGGCCACCAGCAGCAGCTGCGGCGGGAAGATCAATTGGGTCAGGGCGGTGCCGGGAGTGAAGCTCAGTTTCCAGTTGGGGTTGCCGCTGACCAGGCTCTGTGGGCTGGCCTCGGCGGCCTGGCCGCGTTGTTCGAGCAGCTGCGCCGGGGCGTTGCCAAATTGTTGGGTTAACTGCAGTTGACCAAT
>JAURXE010000531.1 GCA_030654635.1 Pseudomonas sp. | reverse complement strand
CACGTCGAGACCTTTGAAAAACGCCTGGTGATCCGCTTTCGCATCGACGGCATTCTGCGTGAGATGGTCCAACCCAAACGTGAGCTGGCAGCCTTGCTGGTGTCGCGGATCAAGGTGATGGCCAAGCTGGACATCGCCGAGAAGCGCGTGCCGCAGGATGGGCGCATGTCGCTGCGGGTCGGTGGTCGCGAGGTGGATATTCGCGTGTCGACCCTGCCCTCGGCCAACGGCGAGCGGGTGGTGATGCGTTTGCTCGACAAACAAGCCGGCCGTCTGACCCTGCAACACCTGGGCATGAGCGAGCGCGACCGCAGCCTGATGACCGAGGCGGTGAAGAAACCCCACGGCATCATCCTGGTCACCGGCCCGACCGGCTCGGGCAAGACCACCACCCTGTACGCCAGCCTGGTCAGCTTGAATGACGGCACGCGCAACATTCTCACCGTCGAAGACCCGATCGAATACCACCTCGAAGGCATCGGCCAGACCCAGGTTAACTCCAAGGTCGAGATGACCTTCGCCCGCGGCCTGCGGGCCATCTTGCGGCAAGACCCGGACGTGGTGATGATCGGCGAGATCCGCGACAAGGAGACCGCTGAGATCGCCGTGCAGGCCTCGCTGACCGGCCACTTGGTGCTCTCCACCCTGCACACCAACACCGCCATCGGCGCCGTGACCCGGCTGGTGGACATGGGCATCGAGCCGTTTTTGTTGTCCTCCTCCCTGCTCGGCGTCTTGGCCCAGCGCCTGGTACGGGTGCTCTGCCCGAGCTGCAAACAGCCCTACCAAGCCGATGCCGCCGAGTGCGCGCTGGTGGGCGGCGACCTAGCCGCACCACCGACCTTGCATCGCGCCGTCGGCTGCAACGAGTGCCGCCAGCTGGGTTATCGCGGCCGTACCGGCATCTATGAACTGGTGATGTTCGACGACGCGCTGCGCACCCTGGTGCACAACGGCGCCAGCGAGCAGGAAATGACCCGGCATGCCCGCCGTTTCGGCCCAAGCATTCGCGACGACGGCATGCGCAAGGTCCGCGAAGGCGCCACCACCTTGGAAGAAGTGCTGCGCGTGACGCGGGAGGAATAGGCATGGCCGCCTTTGAATACCTCGCCCTCGACAGCAACGGCCGACAGCAGAAAGGCATGCTCGAGGCCGACAGCCCGCGTCAGGCCCGGCAGTTATTGCGCGATAAACAGCTGACCCCGCTGGAGGTCAAGCAGGCCCGTGGCCGTGAGCAAAAGAGCAGTGGCACCCTCGGTTTTGCCCAGGGGCTGGGCGCCCGCGATCTGGCGCTGCTGACCCGCCAATTG
>JAURXE010000530.1 GCA_030654635.1 Pseudomonas sp. | reverse complement strand
CGCATCGGTCTGACCCAGACCCGCCGTCTGGCTCTGACTGCGGCGCGCTTCGACGGCGCAGAAGCGCTGCGCCTGGGGCTGGTGCACTTCTGCGAGAACGACGACCAGGCCGTGGTCGACCGCCTCGCCCAGTGCCTGCAGCAAATCCGCCAGTGCGCACCCGGCGCCAACGCGGCGACCAAGGCGCTGCTGCTGGCCACGGAAACGGAAAACCTCGGCAGCCTGCTCGACCATGCCGCCGGCCAGTTCGCCGAAGCGGTGCTGGGCAGCGAGGGTGTCGAAGGCACCATGGCCTTTGTGCAGAAACGCAAACCGAGTTGGGCGCAGTAACCACCACAACCTGTAGGAGCGGCTTTAGCCGCGAAGCTTTTAAGGCTAATCGCGGGCAAGCCCGCTCCTCCACCAGCACCGACCAGAACGTAGCCCGGATGTAATCCGGCTAACACACCCCGGACTATCTCCGGGCTACGCAAGCAGGAGCCGCACCATGCCCGCCTTCAACAAAATTCTGATCGCCAACCGTGGCGAAATCGCCTGCCGGGTGATGCGTACCGCCAAAGAACTGGGCTACCGCACCGTGGCCGTGTATTCCGAGGCCGACGCCGGTGCCCGTCATGTACAGGTGGCCGACGAGGCCGTGTGCATCGGCCCGGCCCAGGTCAATCAGTCGTACTTGGTGATCGACAACATCATCGCGGCGGCCAAGAAAACCGGCGCCGACGCGATCCACCCGGGCTACGGCTTTCTCTCCGAGAACGCCGAGTTTGCCCGTGCCTGTGAAGCCGCCGGCATCGTGTTTATCGGCCCGACCGTGGAAGCCATTCACCTGATGGGCAGCAAGCGGCTGTCGAAAATCGCCATGCTGGCCGCCGGCGTGCCGTGCATTCCCGGCTACGAGGGCGAGGCCCAGGATGAAGACAGCCTGATCCGCGAGGCCGGCCGCATCGGCTACCCGCTGATGATCAAGGCCAGCGCCGGTGGCGGTGGGCGCGGCATGCGCCTGGTGCATGAGTCGTCCGAACTGGCGACCCAGCTGCGCACCGCCCGCTCCGAGGCGCAAAACGCCTTCGGCTCCGGCGAGCTGATTCTCGAACGCGCGGTGATCAAGCCCCGGCATGTGGAAATCCAGGTGTTCGGCGATCAGCTGGGCAACATCGTCTATTTGGGTGAGCGCGACTGCTCGGTGCAGCGCCGCCACCAGAAAGTGGTCGAAGAAGCGCCCTGCCCGGTTATGACGCCGCAGCTGCGTAAAGCCATGGGCGAAGCGGCGGTGAAGGCCGCCGCCTCGGTCAACTATGTCGGTGCTGGCACCGTGGAGTTTCTGCTGGATCAGAGCGGCGAATTCTTCTTCCTGGAAATGAACACCCGCCTGCAGGTGGAGCATCCGGTTACCGAACTGATCACCGGGCAAGACCTGGTGGCCTGGCAGATTCGCGCCGCCGCCGGGCAACCGCTGCCACTCAAACAAGATGAAATCCGCCTGACCGGCCACGCCATGGAAGTGCGCCTGTACGCCGAAGACGCCGCCCATAACTTTCTGCCGCAAACCGGCCGCGTACTGCGCTGGGAGCCGGAGCTGCTGGACGGCATCCGCATCGACCACGGCCTGGTCGAAGGCCAGGAAGTCAGCCCGTTCTACGACCCGATGCTGGCCAAGATCATCGCCTATGGCGCCACCCGCGACGAAGCCCGGCGCAAGCTGGTGCGCGCCGTGGAGGAATGCGTGCTACTGGGCGTGAATGGCAATCAGCGTTTTCTCGCCAACCTGTTGGCGCACCCAGAATTTGCCGCCGGCAATGCCACCACCGCGTTTATCGGTGAGCACTTTCATAGCGACCCGAGCCTCAGCCCGCAGCCCCCGGCGGCCAGTGAGCTGGCGATTGCCGCCGCCCTGCTCTACCAAGAATCCGCCAATGCCCGCGCCCATCAGGGCGAGTTGGCGGGCTGGCGCAGTGCCGGCAGTGCGCCGTGGCAGTTCACCCTCAAGCACGGCGAGCAGAAGTACCCGGTGACCCTCGACGTC
>JAURXE010000506.1 GCA_030654635.1 Pseudomonas sp. | reverse complement strand
TTCGGTCGCGCCGAAGTGTTTCTGGAAAAATGCATCGTCAATCCCAAGCACATCGAGGCACAGATTCTCGGTGACAGCTTCGGCAACGTGGTGCACCTGTTCGAGCGCGACTGCTCGATCCAGCGGCGCAACCAGAAGCTGATCGAGATCGCCCCCAGCCCCCAGCTGACCCCCGAGCAACGCGCTTATATCGGTGACCTGGCCGTGCGCGCGGCCAAGGCAGTGGGATACGAGAACGCCGGCACCGTGGAGTTTTTGCTCGCCGAAGGTGGCGAGCTGTACTTTATGGAGATGAACACCCGGGTGCAGGTGGAGCACACCATCAGCGAAGAAATCACCGGTATCGACATCGTCCGCGAGCAGATCCGCATCGCCTCCGGGCTGCCCTTGTCGATGCAGCAGGAAGACATCCAGTACCGGGGTTTTGCCTTGCAGTTTCGGATTAACGCGGAAGATCCGAAGAACAACTTTTTGCCCTCTTTTGGCAAGATCACCCGCTACTACGCCCCCGGCGGCCCCGGTGTGCGCACCGACACGGCGATCTACACCGGCTACACCATCCCGCCCTATTACGACTCCATGTGTTTGAAACTGGTGGTCTGGGCGCTGACTTGGGAAGAGGCGCTAGACCGAGGCCTGCGCGCCCTAGACGACATGCGCGTGCAAGGGGTGAAAACCACCGCCGCCTATTACCAGGAGATTCTGCGTAACCCGGAGTTTCGCAGCGGCCAGTTTAATACCAGCTTTGTTGAGGCCCACCCGGAGCTGACCGAGTACTCGATCAAGCGCAACCCATCGCACCTGGCCCTGGCGATTGCCACGGCTATCGCCGCCCACGCCGGCTTGTGAGGAGCTGAATATGTCTAAGAAGGTCTTTGTTACTGACACCATCCTGCGCGACGCCCATCAGTCGTTGATCGCCACTCGCATGCGCACCGAAGACATGCTGCCGATCTGCCCCAAGCTCGATCAAGTCGGCTATTGGTCGCTGGAAGTCTGGGGTGGCGCCACTTTCGATGCCTGCGTGCGCTTCCTGAAAGAAGACCCCTGGGAGCGCCTGCGCCAGCTCAAGGCCGCGCTGCCCAACACCCGTCTGCAGATGCTGCTGCGCGGGCAGAACCTGCTCGGCTATCGGCACTACAGCGATGACGTGGTGCGCGCCTTCGTCGCCAAGGCGGCGGTGAATGGCATCGACGTGTTCCGCATCTTCGACGCCATGAACGATGTGCGTAACCTGCGGGTCTCCATCGAAGCGGTAAAAGCTGCCGGCAAGCACGCCCAGGGCACCCTCTGCTACACCACCAGCCCGGTGCACACAATCGAGGCCTTCGTTGAGCAAGCCAAGCAGATGGAAGCCCTGGGTTGCGACTCGGTGGCGATCAAGGACATGGCTGGTTTGCTCACCCCCTATGTCACCGGCGAACTGGTCAAGGCGCTGAAGGCCGAGCAGGGCCTGCCGATTTTTATCCATAGCCATGACACCGCGGGCCTGGCCTCGATGTGCCAACTCAAGGCGATCGAGAACGGCGCCACTCACATCGACACCGCCATCTCCAGCTTCGCCTGGGGCACCAGCCACGCCGGCACCGAGTCGATGGTCGCCGCCTTGCGCGGTACGCCTTACGACAGCGGCCTGAACCTGGAGCTGCTGCAAGAGATCGGCCTGTATTTTTATGCCGTGCGCAAAAAATACCATCAGTTCGAGAGCGAGTTCACCGCGGTGGACACCCGCGTGCAGGTCAATCAGGTGCCAGGCGGCATGATGTCCAACCTGGCCAACCAGCTCAAAGAACAAGGTGCACTGCACCGTATCAACGAAGTGTTTGCCGAGATTCCACGGGTGCGTGAAGACCTCGGCTTCCCGCCGCTGGTGACGCCGACTTCGCAGATTGTCGGCAGTCAGGCGGTGTTTAACGTACTGGCTGGCGAGCGCTACAAGACCATCACCAACGAAGTGAAACTCTACCTGCAAGGCCGCTACGGCAAGGCACCGGGGGTGGTCAGCGAGACCTTGCGCAAGCAAGCGATTGGCAATGAAGAAGTCATCGAGGTGCGCCCGGCCGATCTGATCAAGCCGGAAATGGCCAAGCTGCGCGAAGAAATCAGCTTGCTGGCCAAGTCCGAAGAGGACGTACTGACCTACGCGATGTTCCCCGACATCGGGCGCAAGTTCCTCGAGGAGCGCGCCGCCGGCACCCTGACCCCGGAAGTGCTGCTGCCGACCCCGGAATTCGGCGGCCTGTGCCCGGTGCCGGGTGAAGGCGTGCCGACCGAGTTCATCATCGACGTGCACGGCGAAACCTACCGGGTCGACATCACCGGCGTGGGGGTCAAGACCGACGGCAAGCGCCACTTCTACCTGTCCCTGGATGGCATGCCGGAAGAGGTGGTGTTCGAGCCGCTTAACCAGTTCGTCAGCGGCGCCGCCAACAAGCGCAAACAGGCCAGCGGACCGGGCGATGTCAGCACCAGCATGCCGGGCAATATCGTCGATGTGTTGGTCAGTGAGGGCGACAAGGTCAAGGTTGGCCAGGCCCTGCTGATCACCGAAGCGATGAAGATGGAAACCGAAGTGCAGGCACCGATTGCCGGCACGGTGAAAACCATCCACATCGGCAAAGGTGACCGGGTGACGCCAGGTGAAGTACTGATCGAAATCGAAGCCTAAAACCAAGGGGAGCGAAAGCTCCCTTTTTTTGTCTGTCATTTAGCCTGTGGGGGTGTGTGCGGTGGGTCTTGACCCGGTGGTGCTGTTTTTTGTCTTTGGTCTGACGGCCGGCTTGCTGAAAAGCGAGCTGAAGCTGCCGCCAGCGCTGTATGAAACCCTGTCGATTCTGTTGTTGCTGGCCATCGGTCTGCATGGCGGGGTCGAGCTGGCCGAGCAAGCCAGTGTCCGCTTGTTTGGTCAGGCTGCACTGGTGTTGGGCCTAGGCGTGCTGCTGCCAGTGCTGGCCTTCGGTCTGCTGCGCGGCCTGCGCTTTGACCGGGTGAATGCCGCCAGCGTCGCCGCCCACTACGGCTCAGTCAGCGCCGGCACCTTTGCCGTGGTGGTGGCCTATATGACGGCCCGTGGTATCAGCTTCGAAAGCTACATGCCGCTGTTTGTGGCCATTCTGGAAATCCCGGCGATTCTGGTCGGCATCCTGCTGGCCAAGGGCATTGCCCGCGACACCGATTGGCGTGCGCTGGGCCGGGAGATCTTCCTCGGCAAGAGCATCATGCTGTTGCTCGGCGGCCTGATCATCGGCGCGGTGGCCGGCAAGGAGGCGATCAAACCGTTGGAGCCGCTGTACACCGGCATGTTCAAGCCGGTGCTGGCGTTCTTCCTGTTGGAAATGGGCCTGATTGCCTCCACTCAGCTCGGCGCGCTGAAGAAACACGGTGTGCGGCTGGCGATCTTCGCCCTGCTGATGCCGTTGCTCGGCGCGCTGATTGGTGGCCTGCTGGCACGCAGCATGGGCTTGTCGTTGGGCGGCACGGCGATTCTCGCCACCCTGGCGGCCTCGGCTTCCTATATCGCGGTGCCGGCGGCAATGCGTCTGGCGTTGCCAGAGGCTAATCCATCGCTGTCGCTGACGGCGTCACTGGGGATCACCTTCCCCTTCAATATCCTGTTCGGTATCCCGCTCTACCTGTTGCTGGCCGAACACCTGATGGCGTGGGGAAACTGATATGAGCGCGCACCTAAGAACCCTGCTGACGGTGATCTGCGAGGCGGCCCTAGAGAAGAAGCTGCTGGGTGATCTGGAACAACTCGGTGCTCCCGGCTGGACCATCTCCGACGCCCGTGGTCGTGGCGGCCGTGGTGTACGCAGCGCCGGCTGGGACACCGACGGCAATATCCGCGTGGAGATCATCTGCGCCCGCGATGTCGCCGAACGTCTGGCTGCGCACCTGCAAGCCAAGTACTACGCCAACTACGCGATGGTCTGCTACCTGGCCCAAGTCGAAGTGCTGCGCCCGGAGAAGTTCTGAGGCGCAACACTGTGGGTTGCAAGCGACGAGCCGGCGCATACGGTCGGTTAGTTG